>JACDGF010000066.1 GCA_013815405.1 Caulobacteraceae bacterium
CTGGCCGGCCGGATCGGCGGCGAGGGTTTCGAGATCGAGACCCGCGGCGTGGTCGAGTTTTCCGGAGGGGCGGGGGATTGATCGAGGTAGCCGCCGACCTCCTGGTCCGCACGATCGAGACGCTGAGCGCCCGCGCCCCGGCCATCGTGGCCGCCGCGGCCCATGAACTGGGCGAGATCGTCCTCTCGCTCGGCTTCGGCGACGGCAGCGCGGCGTGGCTGCGCGGCGACGGCAGTCGTCTCTACGCGATGGGAGAGCGGACGCCCGAACCCTGCGTCGAGGTGCGGTTCGACGATCGAGCGCTGAAGCTCCTGTTCGATGCGCAGCAAAAGCCCGTCGACACCGTGCTCGAGAACAGCCTGGATGTGCGCGGCTCACGGTCGGACCTTCTGGCCACTTGGCGCTGCTTCAGCATCCTGTCCCAGAGGGCGTCGGGGCTGCGGCCCGTCCAGGAGTTGTGGTGCGCCTATCGCGACCGGTCTCCGCCCGAGCGGTGGCGCACGCCGCCGGTGGCTGGGAACGGGCGCCGGCGGCGGGGCAATGGCTATTGGGAGGCGGCGCGCTGGCCGGCGCTCGACTACCTCAACGCGCGCTATCCGGCGGATGCGGAAATGTTTCGCGGCGGCGACCCGATTCTGGCGCCCGCCCGCAGCCTGTGGGACGGCCATGTCGGGCGCAGCTGGGGCGCCCATCCCGACGTATTCGACAATGATCTGTTGGAGACCATGGGCGACATGAAGGCCCAGGTCATCGATGAAATCCTGCGTCTGGTTCCGCGCCGCCAGCCGCGCGCCGAACTCTATGACCTGATGATCGACTATGTCACCCGAGAAGGCAAAGGCCTGAGGCCCACCCTGGTGATGGCGACCTGCGCCGCGCTCGGCGGCCGGCCGCGGGACGCGGTCCGCGCGGCGGCCGGGCTGGAAATGTTCCACAACGGATTTCTCGTCCATGACGACATCGCCGACGAATCCACCCATCGGCGCGGCAAGGCCACGCTACACGAAGCCCACGGCCTGGGCTTGGCGGTGAACGCCGGCGACGCGATGAACCTGTTCGCGGTCGACCTGATCCTCTCCAACCTCGAAACCCTGGGCTTGGCGCGCACCCTGGGCCTCATCCATGAGGTTCTGCACATGTGCCGCGAGACGGTCGAGGGACAGGCGATCGAACTGGGTTGGATCCGCCGCGACTTCGTTCCCTCCCGCGACGCCGATTACAGCCGGATGAGCACCAAGAAGACCGGCTGGTACACCTGCATCTCTCCGTGCCGGATCGGGGCGGTGGCAGCGGGAGAGACCTCGCCGGAGCGCCTCGACCTGTTCAACGAAGCCTTCCGCCTGATCGGGATCGCGTTCCAGATCCAGGACGACATCCTGAACCTGGTCGGCGAAACGGCCCTGTACGGCAAGGAGGCGCTGGGCGATCTTTTGGAAGGCAAGCGGACCGTGATGATGATCCATCTCTTTCGCTCCGCCGATCCGGCCACGCGGGCGCGCATGGCGGCGATGAACGCCCGCCGGCGGGCGGACAAGACCTTCGACGACGCCCTGGAGATGCTGGATGCGATGAAGACCGTCGGCGCCATCGACTACGCCGTTTCGGTGGCCGACAGGTTCGCGCGCGCGGGTGTGCGCCGCTTCGAGCGCGACCTCGCCTTCATCGAGGAGAACCCGGCCAAGGCGGTGCTGCGGCAGATCGCCAACTATGTGACGACGAGGCCGCTGTGAGCGAACCGCCCCCGCCGCATCTCCCGTCCCTGTCGAGCCCGGCGGACCAGGCCTTGCTCGGCCTGCTTCGCGCCCAAAACCTGATGACGCGAACCGCGCTATGCACCCTCGCCCGCCGCGGCGTGGCGTTTCGCGGCCGGGAGCCGGATCGCGCCCGGGGCTGGCTGGAGGCCCTGGACCCGCACCCCCTCTACAAGGCCGGACAATTCCTGTTCGATCTCATGGAATGGGAGGATTTCATGCTCGACGGCGAGCCGCCGGGACCGGACGACACTTCGGCGCGCGCCCTAGCGGCGCGGCTCCTCGAGGTGCTGGGGCTGCCGCCGACCGTCCAATCGTCTCCGCCCCCTTCCGACGAGACGCTCCCGAACCTGGACCCCGGATTCCATCTCTACCGTGACGTGGTGCTCGGCCTCCTCGACATCGGCCTCGGCGCGGTGACGTCCGATGACGAATCGGCGTCGTGAGCTGACGCCGTGCGGGATTGGTAGCTGGGGGCGGGATCGAACCGCCGACCTGTGGGTTATGAATCCACCGCTCTAACCATCTGAGCTACCCAGCCGGAGGCGCGCGCGGGAGGACGGCTTATAGGGGTTGGGCGCCGGCCCAGCAAGCAGGATGCGCCGGTTTCATTTCCTGGCGCCCGATCACCGGAGGCCGCCGCGTCCAAAGGACGGAGTCGGCGATCGATGCCTCAGCGGCCGTTCAAGTTTCAGCAAAGCCTGCTAGTCTGCGCCGTGATGCATCCTGACTTCAGCACAAACTCGCCGGAAACGGCGATCGCGGGGTGATTATTGCCGCAACGCCTTGACATGATCGACGCCCGGATCCTCGATCTGATTCAGCACGACGCGGGTATCTCGGTGGCGGAAGTCGCCGACCGCGTCGGCCTGTCGTCGAGCCCGTGCTGGCGGCGCATCAAGCGCCTGGAGGACGACGGCGTGATCCAGCGCCGGGTCACCCTCCTGGACCGGGAGAAGCTGGGGCTGAACTTCGAGGTCTATTGCACGGTCAAGCTCTCTCTGCCGACCCGGGAGAACCTCGACACCTTCGAGCAATCGGTGCAGGGCTGGGCCGAGGTGGTGCAGTGCGCGACGGTCACCGGCTCGGCCGACTACGAACTGCGCATCGTCACCCGCGACATGCACGCCTTCGACGGGTTCCTGCGCGACCGGATCCTGGCCCTGGGCTTGGTCTCCAACATCGAGAGCCGCATCGTCATCCGGGCCGTCAAGGCGTCCACCGCGGTGCCCCTGACCTTGGCGGCCCCTTATCTGGAAGCCCGGCCCAAAGGTTCAAACGGATGAGGCCATGATCGAGCTTGTCATCGACGCGCGCCGCCACGACCTGGGCGGCTTCGACGTGGGGCGCGTGCTCCCCTTCGCCCGCCATCCCATGGTCGGACCCTTCGTGTTCTTCGATCACTTTGGGCCAACGAACCTCCCCGCGGGTACGCCGCGCGACGCCGACGTGCGTCCCCATCCCCATATCGGCCTCTCGACCGTCACCTATCTCTTCGAGGGCGAGATCACCCACCGCGACAGCGTCGGCTCTCAGGTCGCCATACGGCCAGGCGAGGTCAACTGGATGACGGCGGGCCGGGGCGTCACCCATTCGGAGCGGTTCGACACCCTGCGCCGGACCGGCGGCGCCCTGCATGGCATCCAGGCCTGGGTCGCCCTGCCCGCCGAGGCGGAAGAGACCGAACCGGCCTTCGCCCATCATGGGCCGGAGGATCTGCCCACCTACGAGTCCGCCGACGGCCTATGGGCGCGCCTCATCGCGGGCGAGGGCTTCGGGGCCAAGGCGCGGGTCAAGACCCATTCGCCGATGGTCTATGTCCATTGGCGGCTGAAGGCGGGCGCCAAGGCCCAGATCCCCGCCGACTATCCCGAGCGCGCGGCCTTCGTGGCCGCCGGCTCGGTGGAGATCGAGGGCCGCCCCTTCGCCGCCGGCCAGATGGCGGTCTTCGCCGCTGGCGCCCCGGTGCTGGTGACCGGCCTGACCGACGCCGACGTCATGCTGCTGGGCGGCGAGCCGGTGGGGCCGCGTTTCGTCGAATGGAACTTCGTCTCCTCGTCGAAGGCGCGGATCGATCAGGCCAAGGCCGACTGGCGCGCCGGCCGCATGAAGCTCCCCGACCTCGACCACGGCGAATTCGTCCCCCTTCCCGACGACCCCCCGCCGCCGCCCGATCCAATGTCGTGATGTGGGGGCGACCCTTCCTCCCTCCTTTATCGGGAGGAAAGGATTCAAGCCGCCCCCGCCGGGGGGCTGAGCGCCCGCCGCGCCTGTTCCCAGTACTGCGCGCCGGTGACCAGGGTGACCAGCGCGGCGAGCCACAACATGATGTGCGCGCCCATCGTCGCCGGCCCGAGCACCGCCGGATCATTGGGTAGCGAGAAGGCGGCCCAGCAGGCGACCAGGAGCTCCGCGCCCAGCGCGACCAGCTGAAGGGTCGTCTTCCATTTAGCCAGGAGGGTCACGGGCAGGGATATCCCCTTGCCGGCCGCCACTTCGCGCAGCGCGCTGACGGTGAATTCGCGAAACAGGATCAAGGCCGCCGGCACGGCCACGGCGGCGTTGGGGCCCAGGGACAGCAGGCCAAGAATTACCCCGCACACCAGGACCTTGTCGGCGATCGGATCGAGGATCGAGCCCCAGACCGTCGCGGCGTTCAGCCGCCTCGCTAGCCAACCGTCGACGAAGTCGGTCAAGGCCGCCACCACGAAGGCCCAGAACGCCCACCGCTCCAGCGCGAACTGCGTGGCCGGCGTCAGCCGCTCGCTGAGCACCGCGGCCCCCGCCAGGGCGAAGAAGGTGAACAAGGCCAAGGCGACGCGAAGGCCGGTGAGGAGGTTGGGGAGTCGGTTCATGGCGCCACCCTAACCCGCGGGGCGGGGCTCTGTCGCGACCGGTCGCCGGAAAAACATCAACGGCCCGACCGAAGTACGCGGGCGGCGCCGCCTAGAGCAAACCCCGTTCAGACGAAATCGTCTGAAAGGGGAGAATTTGCTCGAGAGTCAAAAGTGTAGAGCCTGATTCAGCGTCCGCATCTGTTCCGTGCAAACGCATCAGGCTCTAGATCGGCCGCGACCGCCAAGGTAACCGTTTTTGCTTTTCCGACGAAAACGTTCCAGCACGCGGCTGAAGACGCCTTTCTCGCGCCACATGATTGAGGGAACCTTTGGGCCGGGGCGTGCGTTCGGAAACGATTCAATCATCGCGTTTTACGTGGACAGGAGAGACCCATGAGACACCTCAAAACCCTGGTCGCCGGTTTGGCCGCCATGGCGTTGACCGCCGGCGCCGCCGTCGCTCAGGACAGCACGAGCCAGGACAACATGAGCGCCGGCAGCTCGAGCAGCGGTAGCATGAGCAAGGACAGCATGTCGTCCGGTTCGAAGATGTCGAAGACGGACATGGCGACCATGAAGACGTGCCAGGGCATGGCCCATGACGCCATGATGGCCGATGCCAAATGCAAGGCCTTCATGGCCAAGCACCCCGACATGTTCAACGCCGACGGCACGATGAAGAGCCCGCAATAGCGATTTGCGGCCAAGCTTGAGCACCCTCCCTCGTTTCACGAGGGGGGCCTCAAGGCGTATTTCTAAAGTGGTCGTGAATGCGGCGGGCCAGCGGGACGCTCAGGCCTTCCACCTTGATCAGATCCTCCACCGAAGCCCGGCTGACCCCTTTGGCCGAGCCGAACGTGTGTAGCAGGGCGCGTTTGCGAGCCGCACCAACCCCCTCGATTTCATCGAGGGGGTTTTTTCGCATGTCGGCGGCCCGGCGAACGCGATGAGCGCCGATGGCGAAGCGGTGCGCCTCGTCGCGCAGGCGTTGGAGATAGTAGAGCACGGCGCTCCGGGGCTCGAGCATGAAGGGCGCCTTGCCCGCGACGAAGAACCGTTCCAGCCCGGCTTCGCGATCCGGTCCCTTGGCGACGCCGACCACGGCGATGTCGTCCACCCCCAGGTCGGCCATCGCTTCCCTCGCCGCCGCCAGCTGGCCCCCGCCGCCGTCGATCAGAACCAGATCCGGCCGCGGCGGGTTCTCGCCAGCCTCCTCTTCCTTGGCCAGGCGGGCGAAACGGCGGCGCAGCACCTCGCGCATCATGCCGTAGTCGTCCCCGGGGACGAGATCGACGCTCCTGATGTTGAACTTTCGGTACTGGGCCTTTTGGAAGCCATCTGGGCCGGCGACGATCATGCCGCCCACCGCGTTCGCGCCAGAGATATGGGAATTGTCATAGACCTCGATCCGCTCCGGGCTGGCCTCCAGGCCGAAGGCCTCGCAAACCGCCGCCAGAAGCTTCGTCTGACCCGAACTTTCGGCCATTCTGCGGCCCAGAGCCTCCCGGGCGTTGGTCAGCGCATGGTCGACGAGCACCCGTTTTTCCCCTCGCGAAGGCCGCGCGATCCGCACCGCGCGCCCCGCCTTGAGGCTGAACGCCTCGCATAGGAGCGTCGCCTCGGCCGGCTCGATGTCCACCAGGATCAGGCGCGGGATCGGCTTGTCCTCGTAGAACTGGCCCAGAAAGGCGGCCATGATCTCCGCGTTCCCGTCGCTGCGGTCGACGCGGGGAAAATAGGCGCGGTTGCCCCAGTTCTGCCCGGCGCGGAAGAAGAACACCTGGACGCAGGCCTGCCCCCCCTCGGTGTGGAGGGCCAACACGTCGGCCTCCTCCACCGTCTCGGGGTTGATCTGGGTTTCCTGGGCGATGGAGGAGAGGGCGCGGATACGGTCGCGAAGCCGCGCGGCGCGCTCGAACTCCAGGGCGTCGGAGGCGACCTGCATCTCGCGGCTCATCCTGGCCATCACCAGGCGACTCTTGCCGCGCAGGAAGGCTTCGGCCTCGAGCACCAGGCCCTGGTAGTCGTCCAGAGAGATCAGGCCCGTGCATGGCGCGGAGCAGCGACGGATCTGATGGAGCAGGCAGGGGCGGGTGCGGCTTTCGTAGACGCTGTCCGAACAGGAGCGCAGCAGGAACGCCTTTTGCAGGGTGTTGAGGGTCCGGTTCACCGCCCAGGCGCTGGCGAAAGGGCCGAAATAGTCGCCCTTGACCGAATGGGCGCCCCGGTGCTTGCGCAACTGGGCGGCGGGATGCTCCCGGCGGATGACGATTTCGGGAAAGCTCTTGTCGTCCCGCAGCAGGACGTTGAACCGGGGCTTGAGCCGCTTGATCAGATTGATCTCGAGCAGCAGGGCGTCGGTCTCCGTGCGGGTGGTGGTGAACTCCATCGCCCGGGTCAGATCCACCATCAGAGCGATGCGCTGGGTGTGGAATCGGCCTTGAGCGTACTGCGCCACCCGCTTCTTCAGCGACCGCGCCTTGCCCACATAGAGCGCCTCCCCCCCATCGCCGAACATGCGATAGACCCCCGGCGCGTCTGGCAACCGGCGCACTTCGTCCTTGATCAAGGGCGCGCCTGTGAGAGCGGGGGCGGCATCGTCGGCCATGGCGCCCGATATAGGCGCGTTCGGCGGGAAGCTCACGCGAACCGATCGTACGTTGGTGAGGTTGCGATCGCCTTCAGGACGCGCGGGGCAGGCGGAAACGGACTTCGTCGCGGGCGAAATCGAGGCTGACGTATTCGAAGCGGCTCAGGACGTCGACGCCCAGGAGGATGGCCGGCCTGTCGATCAGGTTCCACATCCGGAAGGTGTGGAGATCGGCAAAGGCCACCGGCCAGTAGGGAAGGCGCAAGGTTCCGACCCTCAAGCGTGGCAGATCCGCCATCTGCGCCATGATGGTCTGGCCGGTGGCGCTGAGCACCGGTGTCTGCGACCACAGGCTGGTCGGGCTGCGGGTGATCGCCAGCGCCCGGAGCGCCATATTGCCGATCGTGTTCTGCGCGCCCGAATCCAGGAACGCAACCAGCTTCACCCCGGCGAGGTCGGCGTCCACCAAGGTCAGCTGCCCGTCCCGCCGGTGGGCCTTGAGGACGAAATCGTCGGGATGGCGAGACGGAGGCGACTGGGCGTCGATGCGCATCATCTGACGGCGAAAGTCGAGGGTCAGGCGTTGCCCCTCCATCCGGTCGAGCCCCAATATGCCCGCCCCGCCGATCGCTTCAGCAGGCAGCACCGACAGGACGATGTCGGCGTGGGAGCGGTCCCCGATCTTCAGCGTCGCCACCGTGGTCGGCGCCTGCTGGACGCCCGCCACGCCGTTCAGGGCCTGCGGCGGCCCCACGGGCAGGCCCAGTTGCATCGCCAGCACATCGGAAACCACCGACTGGTTGGCGCCGGTGTCGACCACGAAGGCGAACGGCCCCTGACCATTGACCATGACCGCCGCGGTCATCCGGCGGAAGACGTCGGCCACCGTCGCCAGATTGGTGGGCGGGGCGTAAGGCGCCTCGCTGGAGCCGGGCGGAATCAGCCTGGATGCGGTGGGGCTCATGAGGATCGCGCCGCGCGCAACCGGCGACCACAGCGCGCCGGCGCCGATCAAGGTCGCCAGACGTCGACGCGTGAGCGCGCCTTGGGCCATGGCCGTGAACCTAGCCTCCCTGGGCGATGATACACTCCTCGACGGGCGTTACACGCTTTCTTTTTTAGAGGCGCCCAAGTGAGCCTCAGGGTTTCGCCTCGACGTAGATCTCCCCGCCGCCGGCGCGGAACTTCTCCGCCATCTGGGCCATGCCGGCCTCGGCGACGTCGTTCTGGGCGCCGGCCGCGTCGCGGATCTCCTGGCTGATCTTCATCGAGCAGAATTTCGGCCCGCACATGGAGCAGAAGTGGGCGGTCTTCATCGCCTCCTTGGGCAGGGATTCGTCGTGGAACGCCCGCGCCGTCTCCGGATCGACGCCGAGGTTGAACTGGTCCTCCCAGCGGAACTCGAAGCGGGCGCGGGAGAGGGCGTCGTCCCAGGCCCGGGCCGCGGGGTGGCCCTTGGCGAGGTCGGCGGCGTGGGCGGCGATCTTATAGGCGATCACCCCCTGCTTGACGTCTTCCCGGTCGGGCAGGCCCAGGTGCTCCTTGGGCGTCACATAGCAGAGCATGGCGGTGCCGAACCAGCCGATCATCGCCGCGCCGATGGCCGAGGTGATGTGGTCGTAGCCGGGGGCGA
>JACDGF010000067.1 GCA_013815405.1 Caulobacteraceae bacterium
GGGCGACCTTGTCACCTCCTTGGAGGGCGACGTGCGCGACCTGGACGCCCTGAGCCGCGCCGTGGCGGGCGCGGCGCCCGAAGTGGTCTTCCACCTGGCCGCCCAGGCCCTCGTCCGTCCCTCCTACGCCGATCCGGTGGCGACCTACGCCGCCAACGTCATGGGGACCGTCCATCTGCTGGAGGCGGTGAGGCGCGCGCGCGGCGTACGGGCCGTCGTCTGCGTCACCAGCGACAAGGTCTATGAGCCGCGCCTAGGCCCCTCGGGCTACCGCGAGGGCGAGCCGATGGGCGGCCATGACCCCTACAGCAGCAGCAAGGGCTGCGCCGAGCTGGTGACTTCGGCGTATCGGCGGTCCTTCTTCCCGCCGGAGCGCCTGGCCGAGCACGGCGTCGCCGTGGCCACCGCCCGGGCCGGCAATGTGATCGGCGGCGGCGACTGGGCGACCGACCGCCTGGTCCCCGACCTCCTGGCCGCCTTCGCCGCCAAAGATACGGCGCGCATCCGCGCCCCCGACTCGATACGGCCCTGGCAGCACGTCCTGGACCCCCTCGCCGGCTACCTCGCCCTGGCCCAGCGCCTCCACGCCGGCGAGGCCCGGGCCGCCGACGCCTGGAACTTCGGCCCGTCCGACGAGGACGCCCGCCCGGTCTGCGAGATCGCCGGCCGACTGGCCGCCCTCTGGGGCGCCGGCGCCGCCTGGGAATCCGCCGCCATAACCGGCCCCCACGAAGCCCCCTGGCTCGAACTCGACGCCTCCAAGGCCCGCGCGCGCCTCGCCTGGCGCCCGAGGTGGACCCTGGAGGAGGCTTTGGCCGAAACCGTCGCCTGGCGCCGCGCGTTCCTGGAGGGGAAGGACATGCGGGACGCGTGCCGCGAACGGCTCGGCCGGTCGGGCGTTTGAATAGAATCCTCCCCCGCTTTCTTGCGGGGAAGAGGTGGAGAGGGCGGGGGACGCGCGACCACGCGCCATGTTACAGCTTCGGAGACCGCCCATGACCGACATCACCCCCGCTGGCGCCTTCCCGCTCGGGGACCGCTCCGTGAACCGCATGGGCTACGGCGCCATGCAGCTCGCCGGGCCGGGCGTGTTCGGGCCGCCCAAGGATCGCGGCGCCGCGCTCGCCGTCCTGCGCGAGGCGGTGAGCGGCGGGGTCGATCACATCGACACCAGCGACTACTATGGCCCGCACGTCACCAACCGGCTGATCCGCGAGGCGCTTCACCCCTATCCGGCCGGGCTGACGATCGTGACCAAGGTCGGCGCGGTGCGGGGCGACGACGCCTCGTGGAAACCGGCCCTCACCTCCGCGGACCTCACCCGCGCGGTCCACGACAACCTGTCCAACCTGGGCGTGGAGGCGCTGGACGTCGTCAACCTCCGGGTCATGGGAGCGGTCCACGGCCCGAGCGAAGGCTCGATCGAGGCGCCGTTCGCCGCGCTGGCGGAACTCCAGCGGCGGGGGCTGATCCGCCACCTGGGCCTCAGCAACGTGACCTCCGCCCAGATCGCCCAGGCGCGCGGCGTCGCCAAGGTCGTCTGCGTCCAGAACCAGTACAATCTCGCCCATCGGGACGACGACGCCCTTGTCGACGAGCTCGCGGGCGCCGGCGTCGCCTATGTGCCCTTCTTCCCGCTGGGCGGCTTCACGCCGCTCCAGTCGGGGGCCCTCTCGGAGGTGGCGGCCGAGCTCGGCGCGAGCCCCCTGCAGGTGGCCCTCGCCTGGCTGCTCCAGCGCGCCCCCAACATCCTCCTCATCCCCGGCACCGCCTCGTTGATCCACCTCCGCGAGAACCTCGCGGCGGCCGCGCTCGAGCTGCCGGGCGAGGCGGTCGTCAAACTGAACGCCATCGGGGGGAGCGAGGCCTAGGGGGGTCGTGGGGCCTCGGCTACTTGTGCGTCGGGTCGTCCGCGGGATTCACGTAGGTCATGGCGAACGGCCCCTGGGCCGCCACCTCGACCACCGCGCCTTTGGCCGTGAACCCGTAGTGGTTCATGCCGGCCGGCGCCTGGGCGAAGCCGCCGGCGGTGAGCGTGGCGGCCTTTTTCATGTCCAGCGTGTCGCCCATCCCCAGGCTGAAGGCGCCGGAGATCACGGTCACGTTCTCGTCGGTCGGGTGGTGGTGGGCCGGGACCTTGTAGTCCGCCGGCATCTTCAGCCGGATTATGAAAAGGCCCGCCTTGCCCGGGTCGCCGGCCATCACCGCCATCCGCGCGCCCTGGGGGAAAACAGGTGGGGCCGGGCCCCATTTGACGTCGGCGGCGTTGACCTGCGCCTGGGCGGCGGTCGCGCCCAGCAGGCCCAGTCCGAGGGCCAGAACAGCCGGCTTGAGCATCGCGTTTCTCCTGTCGTTGCGAACGAGGCTTCGCCGCATAGCATAGCATAAGGCAAGGCCCCTGAGCGCCCAGCGGACTTACGCCCGTTGTCGCCGATGAAGGCGGAAGGGGATGCGGGAAACGCCGCGCCGCCAAGACCCTCGACAACCGGTTCGCGAGAGTCCACGCTCGAACCGAGCCGCCCACGCGTCCCCGCCTGATGTTTCGCCGTCGCCAAGAGCGGTTCGAGATCCAAGGAGGCTGCCATGCCCACCCCGACCATCCACTGGGCCGTCGACGCCAGCGGCGATTGGGCGACGACCGCCGACTGGCGCCCCCATCGGCTTCCCAATTCCACCGACGACGTGGCCATCGACACCGCCGATGTGCATGTGGTCACCCACAGCGTCGGGACGAGCACCGTCCACAGCCTCACCGTCGGCAATGATATCTTCGTCGTCTCGGGCGGATCGCTCACCGTCAATTCCACGTCGAGTTTCGACATCCTGCTGTCGGTCTCCGGCGGGACGATGAGGTTCGGCGGCGCGGCGACCGCGGCGCTCTTGAGCCAGAGCGGCGGCACGGTCTCCGGCGCCGGGACCCTGACGGTCACCGGCCAGACGACCTTCGCCTCGGCCCTGGCCCAGATCGGCACGGGCAGGACCGTGCTCGCGGGGGACTCCAAGATCAACGACAGCGGTGAAGTCGACCTGGACGGCGGCCGGACCCTGGAGAACCAGGGGGTGTTCGCGGTGACCCGGTCGGCCAGGATCGTGCTGGGGAAGAACCTCTCCGGCGGCAGCGGCGGTAACGCCACGCTCAAGAACGACGCCGCCGGGACCATCGACATGCAGGGCGACAACAACCAGATCGAATCCATCGTCGGCGGCGTCACCCGCTTCATCAACGCCGGCACGCTCAAGAAGACGGGCGGCGGCCGGACCATCGTCGGAGTGAACACCCGGGACACCGGTTCCATCGAGGCGGTGAGCGGCACGCTGGAATTCTTCCTCGGGATTACCGGCGACGGAAGCCTGGCCGTGGATACGGGCGCGACCTTGAGCCTGGACAGTCCCGTGGCGGCGACCCTCGACATGACCTTCAATGGCGGGACCTTGTCGCTGCGCGATCCGGCGAGTTTCGCGGCCACCATCCACGCCTTCTCCAGCGGAGACACCATCGATCTGCTGAGCCGGACGGCCACCAAGGCGACCCTGGGGGCCGGCGACACCCTGGTGATCAAGAACGGGACGGCGACCATCGCCACTCTGCAGCTGGCCGGGAATCACACCGGCGACACCTTCAATGTCGCCTCCGACGGCCATGGCGGGACCAACATCACGGTGACTTCAGGCCCGGCCCACGCCGCCCGGTTCACCGCCGCCATGGCCGGCATCGGCGGCGCTGGCCAAGGATCGGTCTTTGTGTCCGGTGAGGCGCCCCACGCCCGTCCGCCCATGCTGACGGCGCCTCGGATGGCGATGGCCTAGCGGGGCCGTGGGGTTGCGGGGACAGGCGCCTGTCCCCGAACATTGGATAGCCCTACCGAGTCATATCGGCCCGCTGTTCATTCCGACTTCGCTCTTCCTTAGGCCCTCTCCCCCGTTCTGCACGTGGAGAAGGCAAAGTGGCGCGGGAGGGGTAGCGTGAAGAACGGCGGAGGGGGTCAAGCGATGCGGTAAAGCCCGTACGATCACGCCCGAGACCATCCCCTCCTTCCGTGAACCCGACGGCTCGGCCCTGGTCCAGCGGAGGAACTTCTGCTAGCCGGGCGCGTCTCGCGCCGCCATTCCCGAAGGACCCTGCATGAAGCCCCTCACCATCGTTCTCGCGTTCGCGGCCCTGCTCGGCGCGGGTTCCGCCGACGCCAAGGGATGCATCAAGGGCGCGGTGGTCGGCGGCGTGGCCGGGCATTTTGCGCACCACCACGCCCTGCTGGGCGCCGCGGCCGGTTGCGTCGTCGGCCACCACCTCGCCCACAAGCATGAACTCGAACGCCAGAGGGCCGCGCGGGCCGCCTCGGCCGTCCCACGTTGAGGGCCGACGCCGTGCTTGGAGCGCGACGCCTCGCACGGCCGGAACCGACAAGGGGAAGGCTGATGCGAACGCTGCTCGTCGGAGGCCTTCTAGCGGTCGTGAGCCGCGGCCCCGCCTTGGCTGAACCCGCGCCGCCGAACGCGGCCTACTTCGCCGATTGCTTCGCCGGTTCCGCCGCCGCGCGGACGTTCGACCGGGACGGGCGATACCTGCGTTTCGCCTGCCACGGGGAAACCGCCAGAGTGTTCTTCGAGGCGCTGGGGCGCGGGCCGCCGGGCGCCGCCTATGAGGAACGGCATGACGGCGCCCTGTTCCGGTTCACCGAAAAACCGGTGAAGAACACCATCGGCCTGGACTATTGCCGCCGGTCGCCGGCGGGCGAGGGCGCGGAGGAATACGCCTGCGTCCTGATCTATCCGGCGGGAGCGTTCCTGGACCGGTAGCGCCGGCGCCCCAGGGACGATCATGTTCCCACCTTCACCGACGGCTAGCCGAGCGGTTGGCCGACGGGTGTGCCGCGCTCCGGTAACAGCCGGCCCGCGAAATCGCGGACGGGGGCTGACGACCATTCACCAGTGGCGGTTGAGTCGATGTCTCGCACGGGATCGCTCGCGACCGCGGATTCGGTTCACCCTCCGCGAGGAACTATCACCACATGGGCGAAATCGCGAGAACTCTTCACAGAAGGAGCGGATGTCGGGTGGTGGCGGTGGAGACGACACGTGCGCAGGGCGCCAGTTCCATGTCCCCCCATCGGTCGATGTGAGGCGCGCTCTGTAGTCGACGACCGCGGCGGACGGCCAGCGGATGTTCCTGCCGATGGCCGAGATTGGGACGTTTTTCGCGTGATGCCACGGCCCGTTGGAGTCATCGGGGTAGTCGGCGGCGGCGCGGATGAGAAGATCGGCGTCGAGCAGATAGAGCACCGCGCGCTACGCCGCTTGGGGCCGGATCAGAGGATCGACCGAGCGGGCGTGGACACCGAGGACCTTGCCGGCTTTGATGGCGGTGAGAGTTCCCTCGGCCACCGCCCGCGCCACCAGCGCCAGGAGCGCCCGGCCGAGGCGCTGGCGACGGACGACGTAAAAGTCCGGACCGCCGCCGTCGGGAACCCGGCTCTTTCGCCTTGCCGCGCGCGCCGCTCGCCACTCCTCCGCGAAGGTCGTTCTGAGCGCCTCCCATGTCGCCTCGTCTATGGCCCCGGATTCAAACAGCCGGAACGCGATCAAGGTGCGGCTCAGGCGAAGCGGCCTCGCCGCCGCCCCGGTCTGGCGGACGACGGCCTCGAAGCCCGCCGCGACATCGACGCCGAGCGTCGCGACCTCGGCGGGCGGCAGGAGGATGCGGCTGGCGACATCGTTGCAGAAACGCTCGATCGGGGCGGTGACGTGAGCCCCGCTCACTCCGGTGATCCCGAGCGCTATGTGGGCAAGTTCGTGCAGGAGGGTGAAAGCCCAGGCGGTGTGCGCATCCCGGTCGTTGACGGCCACGAAGGGCGCGATCGGGTCGGCGAGCGCGAAGCCGCGGAACGATTCGACCTCGATCTCGGTATGATGGCTGCCGAGGTCGCCGATCAGCAACACGAACACGCCGGCGGCCTCGGCCCGCTCACGCAGATAGGTGAAGGCCAGGTCCGGATTGGCGCAAGCGCGGAAGCGCTCCAGCCGAAAGCCCAGGAACTCGACGATCGCCCGCGCCACTGCGGCCGAGCCATCCGTCATGCGGTGGGCGCCGACCAAACTAATGGGCGGGGATTCTTCGTCTTCGAGCACGCCCAGCACGAGGGCCTGACGGGCTCGCAGATCGCGAACCAACGCCTGCACGAGCGGCTCGCTCTCGGGGCGACGATCAGGCAGCGAGCGGAAATCCTCCACCCGCGGTTCCTGGCGAGGAATCCGCGGAAGGTAGAACGCAAGGAGCGGCCGGCGATAGGCCGCCGCCATCTTCGAGAGAAGCCGACGACTCGGTTTCCACTCACCTGTCTCGAGGCCGCGCAGACGATCACCGGGGGCGATGCCGTAAGCGGCGTTCAGGCCAATGCGCTTCGCGGCGTCGGCTTCAGCGAAACCGGCGGTCTCCCGAGCCCAACGCAGATTTTCCGGATTGACCCGAGGCATGGGCAGACCTTGCGCGGCAGGCCGATCAGGTCAAGGCGCCAACGGACGGAGCGCTGACAGCCGACAGCGTTCTTGAGTCAGGGCGATCAGGACGGCTTCGGCACGGTCGCTCTCGACTTGATCATCGGTCGCGACGGCGACGATGAAGGCCCGGACGAGCGCCGGTTCATCGATCCAGGAGGCGACCTCGCCTTCGAGCCAGGCCAACCAGGCGTTTCGCCGTTCGCGTCGCCGTTCCTCCTCGGACCCGAAGGGCAGGGTCGGCGCGATGCCGTCGCGCGCGCGCCAAGTGGCGGCCAGGAGATCGTGCGCCGGCTGAATGATCCGATGGTCGAATGAGCTTCGCGCGAGGAAGGAGTCGAGAAGGCGATCAGCGCCGGCGCCGACCGCGCGGGCGAAACGCGCATATTGGCGGCAGGCGTCCACAATCATCGCTAGCGCCACTCCATAGGCGTCGTGTTGGACAAATTGCGTCCATTCGTCGTCGTCGCCCTCGAACCGGCCCCCGACGATCATCGCCGGAAACCTGATCGGGCATCCGCGTCGATCGGAGTGGGCGAGGCAAGCGGCATCCGGGGAGGGGCGGTGGACCACATCAGGGCGGCGTCGTCGGGCGTGAGGCCGTAGGCGATGTTGACGAGGTCGGAGAGGCGGCGTTCGAGACGGGCCGCCTCGGCCGCGGCTTCGCGGGCGGGGGCGATCGTGGCGGCGTGCTCGCGCTTCAGCCGCGCGACCTCGGCGGCGGAGAGTTGGCGGCGGCGCGGAAGGGTGGCGCGCACGGCCGCGGCGAAGCCGTCCGCGTCCAGCCGTTCGGGTGATTCCAGTCCGCGACCCGGGCGATCGAGACCGAATTCGAGTCGGAGCCAGTCGTGGATGGCGGCCGCGGCGGTGCTCACGGTTTCAACGCGTGCCGACAATTCGTCGACGATCTCGGTGAGGTCGACTCTTTCGGGAGCGGGCGGCACTGGGTAGCCTTCGACATAGCTTGTGAAGTAACGGAGCGCTTCGTCCTTGCCGTGTTGCGCCTTTCGCCAGGAGTACCACCATCCGATCGGTGCGTTGAGCACGGCCGCCAGCCAGTCGTTCGATCCGGGAAGGAAGTAGCTGGTGTTGCTCACCGACCGCCCTTTCCGATCCGGCAAGAATGAAGCGGTCCAGCAAATGTCGACATAGAGCAGCTTGCGACGTTCGAACGCGTCGTAGTAAGCGCACGGCCGCAGCTCCCACCAATAGCGGCCGTGATCGAGACGGTGGCGCAGGCCTTTCAACTCCCCGGGCTTGTCACCGGGCAGGGATTCGTATCGCTTCATGTGCGCGTGCAGCGCCGGGTAGGTCTGGGCGAAGATCGTTTCCGCCGCGGCCTCGTCCGCCGCGGCGGACCAGGGCCAGGCGAAGTCGCTGCTCGACTTGAGCAATATCATGCGCAGGCCACTGTCGGGCGCGCTCCAGCGCCGGACGTCCTGTCCTCGCAGATAGGGCCGGATGATCTCCGCGCTCGCGGGGTCGGCGGCGACCAGGCGGTCGCGGGTGGGCGTGTCGATCAGGAAGGCCTCGTTGAAGCCAGTCAGCACCCCGCGATAGGGCTTGACCCCCGCGTAGTCCGTCAGAGGCACGCCCGCGCGCCGGACCTTGTCGAGGAGGTCCATCACCGGCTTGGGCTCCAGGGTCCAGCCTTCGCGGCCGAGCGCGGCGCGGGAGAGCGGGAAGCTGGCCGCCGCCACCGCTTCGGCCAGGCGTTCGTCAGGGAGGGTCCCGCGCGGCGGCACGGCCACCGTCAGCGTCTCGCTGGCCCTCTCCCCGTCCGGCCGGCGGGTCGCGGCCACGACGGGGAAGACGTCGGCGTCGGGGAAGAAGGCCCGGGCGTGGCCGAAGTCGATCACCGCCTCGATCTCCGCGCGCGCCGGGTCGGTCAGCAGGGCGCGCAGTTCCTCGGCATAGCCGGCCTTGAGCCACTTGTTGGTCACGACATAGGCCACGCGCCCGCCGGGCCGCACCAGGCGCAGGCCCTGCTCGAAGAAATAGACGTAGAGGTCGGCCGTGCCGGCGAAGGTGGCGTAACCGGCCGCCAGCGCGGGCTTGACCGCCGCCAGCCGCTCCTGCCGCACATAGGGCGGATTGCCGATCACCGCGTCGAAGCCGCCGTCGGGTTGGGCTTGGGTCAGCCGCCGCCAGACATTGGGGAAAGCCACCGGCCAGTGCAGGAACCGCTCGCGCGCGGTCAGCGCCCGGGCCTCGGCGACCAGGGCCGCGGCCCGGCGGCGCCGATCGGCGCCCTCCCGCACCTCGGCCAGCACCAGCTGGCCCTCGTCCTCGTCGGGCG
>JACDGF010000068.1 GCA_013815405.1 Caulobacteraceae bacterium
CCTGGCGGTGGCCATTCCTTGCCACCGCGTGGTGCGCGCCGACGGCGGCCCCGGCGGCTATCGCTGGGGCGTCGAGCGCAAGCGCGCCCTGATCGAGCGTGAGGCCGCCGCGTGACGCCAGCGGGCGAATGGGGCGAGCGCGTCGCGGCTCTCGACTGGCCGCGCGTGCTTGGCGATCTCGACGCGCGCGGCTGGGCGATCATGCCGGGGTTGCTTCGCCGAGACGAGTGCGACGCGGCCGCGGGGCTCTATGAAAGCGGCGATTTCCGAAAGCGCGTGGTCATGGGCGAGCACGGTTTTGGCCAGGGGGAATACAAATACTTCGCCTATCCCCTCCCGCTCCCGGTCGAGGAACTGCGCACGGCGCTCTACCCGCGCCTCGCGCCCATCGCCAATCGCTGGCGGGAGCGACTAGGCCTGGAGCCCCCTTTCCCGCCGGACCACGGCGCCTTCCTGGCCCGCTGCCACCGCGCTGGCCAGACCCGGCCGACGCCTCTGATGCTCCGGTACGGCGAGGGGGATTTCAACCGCCTCCACCAGGACCTCTACGGCGATCACGTCTTCCCCCTACAGGCGACGATCCTGCTCAGCCAGCCCGGCGAGGATTTCGAGGGCGGAGACTTCGTCCTGACCGAGCAGCGCCCGCGCATGCAGTCGCGCGTCGAGGTGGTCCCCCTTCGCAGGGGCGACGCGGTGGTGTTCGCGGTGAGCGGCCGGCCCGCGGAGGGCGCGCGCGGCCCCTATCGCGTCGCCATGCGTCACGGCGTGAGCACCCTGCGCGCGGGCCACCGCCAGAGCCTCGGCGTCATCTTCCACGACGCGGCGTGAGCCGGCCGCGCGAAGATCACCCGGTGCGGTGCTCGGTGAGTTGGTTCAGCAGGGCGGCGATTTCGGCGGGGCTGTCTTCCTGCAGAAAATGCCCTCCCTTCAGCGTCACGTGGGGCTGACCTCGCGCGCCGGGAACTCGCGCCTGGAACACCGCCTCGCCGCCGCGGGTGACCGGATCGCCGTCGCTGAACGCGGTGACGAACGGCTTGTCGAAAGCTTCCAGAATGGCCCAGGCCTCCCTGTTTTCCGCCACCGATGGGTGGTCGGGAGTGATCGGAACCAGGATCGGGAACTGGCGCGCGCCCGCCTTGAAGCTTTCGTCCGGGAACGGCGCGTCATAGGCGGCGCACTCCGCGGCGCTGAGTTCGCGCTGGGTGGCGCCTTGCAGAATAGCGCCGACGGGGAATTGCGGCACGCTCTGGCTGAAGGCGAGCCAGCGCTCGAAGCCCTCGCTCCAGCCCGTTCCCACCGGAAGCCCGGTATTGGCCGCCACCACGCCGGCGAAACGGGCCGGAAAGGCCGCCACCAAGCGCAGCCCGATCAGGCCGCCCCAGTCCTGGCAGAACAGGGTGATGTCGTCGAGATCGAGACCCGTCAGCCAGGCGCTCGTCCACGCCACATGGCGTTCATAGCTGTAGTCCTCCCGGGCGGCGGGCTTGTCGGAGCGGCCGAACCCGATCAGATCCGGCGCGACCACGCGATGTCCCTTGGCCGCGAGGGCCGGGATGATCTTGCGATAGAGATAGCTCCAGGAAGGCTCGCCGTGCATCAGCAGCACCGGCGGCGCTTCGCGCGGCCCCTCGTCGACATAGTGGATCCGCAGGGGCGTCCCGCCGGCGTCGATGATCTCAAGATACCTGGGTTCGAACGGCCAATCCGCCAATTCGGCGAACCGCGCCTCGGGCGTCCGCAACACCTTCATGATCCGCTCCGGGCCCCACTCACCACGCCACCTCGTTCTTGATTCGCCGCTCGAGAAGCGGAAACTTGCGGGACAGCCGGCGCAATTCCTCGCTGGGCAGGACCATCAGCCGCATCTCCGACCGCGCGATGACCGTCCGGGCGTAGGTCGCGGCGTCGCCCAGGGCTTCCTCGCCGATCACGTCGCCGGCTTCGAGATCCCAGGCGCCGGCCTCGTCCTCCGCTCGCGCACGGCCCGAAATGATGAGGAAGAAGTTGTCGGCGGGCTGGCCCGCTATGGCGATCCGGGTGTGGTCCTGCACGACGGTGGCGCCCATCAGCTCGACGATCGGGGTCAGGGTCTCGACCCCGAAGTCCTCGAACAGGGGCTGGCGCTTCACCATGCTCCAGGTGATCGAGAACTCGCGGCGATGCAGGCCGTTGACGAAGCCGGTGGCGATGATGCCGATCGGCATGGCGAAAAGCACCAGGCCGGTCACCATGGTGAGGCCGGCGACGAGTTTCCCCAGCAGGGTGATCGGCACCTCGTCGCCGTAGCCGACGGTCGACAGGGTGGTGATCGCCCAATACATCGAACTGGGCAGGGTCCCGAACGCCTTGGGCTGGCCGGGGCCTTCGACCACGTGCATCAGCTCGGCCGCCACGCAGACCGTGCACAGCAAAAGAATGAAGGATCCCAGCAACGCCCGCCGCTCGGCATAGAGGACGCCGAGCAGGGCGGGCATGGCCTGGGAATATCGGGCGATCTTCAGGAGCCGCAGCAGGCGCAGGATGCGCAGGGCGCGCAGATCCAGCGCGCCTCCGGTCACCGCGCCCAGCAGGGACGGCGCGAAGGAGGCCAGGTCGATGATCATCATCGGGCGCAGGGCGAACCGGAGGCGTCCCAGAATCGGCCGGGCGGTCCCGATGCGAGGATCCTCCGGCGAGGCCCATACCCGGATCGCGTACTCGACAGCGAAGATGTAGACGGTGAATTGCTCGAAGGTCGAAAAAAACCAGTCGTAGCGCTGGTTGAGCGCCGGGACGGTCTCCAGAATGATCATGATGACGTTGGAGACGATCAGGGTGATCAGGAAAAGTTCGATCGCCCGGCTCAGTCCACCTTCGGCCTGTCCCTCCTCAAGGGTGACATAAACCCTCTGGCGCAGGGTGGGCCGCTCGGCATCCTTCCTGGCGGCAAGCCGTCGGCCGGACGCCCGGCCCGTCTCCTGGTCCATATGACCCTCGTTTCGCCGGCCAGCCGTCTCCTATAGCTGAGGATCGGGCCGGCGCCAGCATGACGATCCGGGGTGTATCGGCGTCACCTTGCCCTGTCGCGAAAACGAATCCGCCTTTAAGACCAGGCGAGCATTCGGACCACCGCCCGGGTCATGGTCTCCGGCGAATAGGGCTTGGCGATGAAGCCGCCATCGGCGGGGAGGTCGCCGCGCGCGGGGGTCATTTGGCCGGAGGTCAGCAAAAGCCGGATGTCGGGGTGAAGCCTGCGCACCCGCCGGGCCAGTTCCAACCCGTTCATGTCGCCTGGCATGTCGATGTCGGTGAACAGGACGGCGATGTCGGACCGCCCGCCGACCAGGGCAAGGGCCTGTTCGGCGTCCTCGGCCTCGAGCACGTCCAAGCCCGCGTCGCGAAGGGTCTCCGCGGCGTCGCATCGGACCAGCCCTTCGTCTTCGACGATGAGGACGGTATGGGGGGTGTCTGCCGCGGTCGTCATCCAGCGGTAATTCTTGGCCGGCCGGGACGTTCCGGGCGGATTGACTGATTTATATTAACCATTGGACAGTCGAATGGTTTTCGGCCGCATGGTTTTCGGCCTTGCGGGCGACATCGGCTTCCGCGGTCCAGGTCGCCTTCGCGCACGGTTGCGGAACGCTTCGTTTCAGGCGACGTTACGGTCTCTGAAGCCCGCAACCGGCGAATCGCCAAGGCAAAAGGGCAGGAGGGTAAACACCATGGGTATGGGTATCATTGCGTGGCTCGTTCTGGGCCTCGTCTCCGGGTTCATCGCCAGCAAGCTGGTCAACAAGACCGGTTCGGGCCTGGTCATGGACATTGTGCTCGGCGTCATCGGCGCTTTCGTCGGCGGCTTCATCTTTACGCATTTCTTCGGGGCCGCCGGCGTGACCGGCCTGAACATCCCCAGTCTGTTCGTCGCCGTCGTCGGCGCGGTCGTGGTTCTCCTGCTCTACCACATGGTCGTACGCCGCCGGGTGTGATGGCCTGATTTCCGCGGCCCTCGGAGGTTTTCCGAGGGCCGTTCGGGCGTGGCGCCGCCGATCGGGATGGGGCCGAGTCTCAGATGTTGCCGCCGCCCCGCGTTCGAGCGTAAAGCGGCCCATTGAGCCGCCGGCGCCGGGCATGATCAGAACCTTCCTCTACGACGCCGAGGGCAGGGACCAGGAAATCGACCTGGCCCCGGACGCGGTTGCGAAGCTCGCCGAACATCACATCCTGTGGGTCGATGTGCTCGCGCCCGACGGGCCGGAGTTTTCGCGCCTAAAGGAAATCTTTGGGCTCAACGACCATTGCGTGGCCGGCCTGGGCCGATCCGAGACGACCTTTTCCCTCGACAACTACGCCGACTATTTCCACTTCGACGTCCTGGCGGTTATCCGGCGCCCGGAGCATGCCAAGCGCCTTCCCCGTTCCGCCGGTCGCGCGCGGCTCGATTTCGTCGTGGCCGCCCAATGGCTGATCACCGTCCACGCCGAGGAGTTGGATTTCCTCCAACAGTTCCGGGATCAGGACAAGGCCGAGACCCTGATCGGGTCGCTGACCGGCCCCCAGGTGGCGGCTTCCCTGCTCGACTGGCACCTGGAAGCCTATATGGCCGCCCTGGAAGATGTGGAGACCTACGCCAGCGCCCTGGATTCGCGGATCCTCGCCCGGGCGCGTGTCAGGGAGGGCCTCCTGGGCCAGGTGATGACGGGCCGCCGGTACGTCTCCAGCCTGCGCCGCATGCTCGGGCCGCAAAGATCGGTTTTCTATGGCGCCTCGCGGCCGGACTTCAGCCAGATCGCCGGAACGGAAGCGGCCGTCCACTACGCCGCCCTCGAACGCCGGTTCGAAAGGACGCTCGACGCCATCGATCACGGGCGTGAACTGATGCAGAGCTCGTTCGAGCTGTTCACCACCCGCACCGCGGAGACTACTAATTCCCTGATCCGAAGACTGACGTTCCTGAGCGTCCTGCTTGGCGCCATTGGGGCGGTCGCCTGCATGCTCGGGATGAATTTCCTGCCCCCTTACGCCAAGGCCGGGCAAGCCTTCTGGATCGTGGTGGCCGGCTTGGCCACGCTGACGGCGGCGGTCGTGGCGGTCGGGCGGCTGCGCAAATGGATCTGAGCGGCGCGACGCGGTGCGGCTGCTGATTTTCGAGCCGGCGTTCCGGCGCCTCGAAGCGCGGCTGGCGGCGCATGCGACTTCGCTGGAGTGCTTGGTGATGGACGAATCCGGGCGCATGAACTTGGCGGGCGCCGAGATCGCGTCCGAGGAGGCGCGGCCGGACGCGGCGTGGGCCAGTTCCGAGGTCTTTCTGAGCCCCGCGGCGCGGGCGTTCCTGACCACCCTGTTGAAGGCCCCCGATCTGAGATGGACGCAAAGCGCGGCGGCGGGGTTCGATCACCCTGTTTTCGCCAAGCTGGTCGCAAAGGGCGCGCGGCTCACCACCAGCCACGGCCAGGCGGTAGGCATGGCGGACTATGTGCTGGCCGGGGTGCTCGATCATTTTCAGCGTGGCCCCGAGCGGCGCGCCGCCCAGACCGAAGGGGCGTGGCGGCCGCTGCCTTTTCGCGAAGTCCTGGGATCGGTGTGGCTGATGGTGGGATTCGGCGCCGTCGGCCAGGCGGTGGCCGCGCGGGCGCGCGCCTTC
This sequence comes from Caulobacteraceae bacterium, assembly GCA_013815405.1. GTDB lineage: Bacteria > Pseudomonadota > Alphaproteobacteria > Caulobacterales > Caulobacteraceae > Acaudatibacter. The sequence continues at coordinate 5,621 of JACDGF010000068.1, forward strand.
GGGGCCAGGATCATCGGCGTTCGGCGCGACGGCGCGGCGCATCCCCTGGCCGACACCCTCGCGCCGCCGACGGCCGTGACCGGGCTGCTGCCGACAGCCGACGTCGTCGTCCTGAGCGCGCCCTTGAACGCCTCCACACGCCATATGGCCGACGCGGCCTTCTTCGCCGCCATGAGGCCCCAGAGCGTGCTGGTCAACGTCGGCCGCGGCGCCCTGGTGGACGAGGCGGCCTTGCTGGGCGCCCTGGGCCGGGGCCGGCCCGCCCACGCCGTGCTTGACGTCTTCGAGACCGAGCCCCTGCAGCCCGACCATCCGTTCTGGCGCCACCGGCGGGTCGCCCTGACGGCCCACGCCTCGGGTGTCACGGGGGCGCAAGACGTGCGCAACGAAGCGCTATTCCTGGACAATCTCGCGCGGTTCCTGGCGGGCGAACCCCTGCTGGGCGAGGCCGATCCTGGCGACGTGCTCGCGCCCTGAGGCGATTCGACGCCGGTTCGCGGGAAATTGACAAGGGCGCGTGTTCGGAGCGAAGCTGACCGCTTCGCGCGGCAACGCCGAGCCCATGGGAGGCCGGGGATGAAAATCGAATTCATGGCCGTGGCGGCCGTCTTCTCCCTCGCGGCCGGCGGGCCCGCGTCGGCGGCGGCCGTGGTGTTCGGCGGCGGCCTCGCCCAGGAATGTTCCCACGCCGCCCTGGCCGAGCGGTCCGACGCCGCCTCGATCCTCGGTTGTGATCGCGCCCTGGAAATCGAGGATCTCAGCACGATGGACAGGGCCGGCACCTTCATCAATCGCGGCGTCATGAAGCTTCGCCGCGGCGAATACGAAGGGGCACACGCCGACTTCGACGCCGGCATCGCGCTCGCGCCCAAGCTGGGCGAGGCCTGGATCAACCGCGGCGCGATGTTCGTGGGCCAAAGGCAGTTTCAGGCGGGGCTGAACGACCTGAACAGGGGCCTGGAACTGGGCGTGCGGGAAGGCGAAAAGGCCTATTTCAACCGCGCCCTGGCCTACGAAGGCCTGGATGACGAAAAATCGGCCTATCTCGACTACCAACAGGCCCTGGCGTTGAAACCCGACTGGCCGCTGCCGCAGCGCGAATTGCTGCGGTTCACCGTGACCCGGCGCTGACGGCGCGGTTTGGGGGCGCGGTCACGGCCGCGCCCTCCTGGGCAGGGCCGCCGCCTCTTCGGGGGTCAGGCGCGTGATGTCGCTGACGATGCAGCGGCGCGTCCCGCCATGATTCCGAAGGTCGATATCGATGTCGGGCGGACCGCACACCAGGCCCGACCGCGCGGGTCGAACAACCAAGGCCCCGCCAAAGATCGCGACGTCCGGGCAATCGTTGGCGAGGCCGAGGCGCAGGGTCCCGGTTCCCATGCGCGCATAGAGGGTGCGCGGGCCATCCGCGCGCAGGTGTCCCATCTGCTTGGCGTGGAAGCAGGACGTCGACGGTCGCGCCGTCGACGGCGGCGCAAGGGCTGCGGCGAAGAGGGCGAGAGCGGCGAGCGCTGAGGGGCGATCCATGTTCGGCGCCTCGGCGGTGGAGACGGGTTGCCAGCAAAGCACGCCGCCGCGCGCGGCGCAAATCCCGTTCGTCGCTTGACCGGCGGTCCCGGGAGCGTAGGGTCGGCGTCATTCTCCGGGGTGTCCCGCGTAAGGGACTGAGAGGCCGCTGACGCGGCGACCCGCCGAACCTGATCCGGGTCATGCCGGCGAAGGGAGGGAGCGCGGAGCGGCCAGCGCCGCCCGTCTTATCCGACTTCGCGCCGTCGTGGCTCCCGCGTCCTTGAGGCAGAAGGCCCACCATGAACATCCAGACCCCTGTCACCCAGGCCATCCCCACCGGTGAGCGGCCCGGCTCGCGCAAGGCCTATCAGGCGGGCGTGCTGCACCCCTGCCTGCGCGTGCCGTTCCGTGAAGTCGCGGTGCATCCGTCGGCGGGAGAACCGCCGCTGACCCTCTATGACCCGTCCGGCCCTTACACCGATCCGGACGCCGTCATCGATATCCGGCGGGGCCTGGCGCGGCCCAGGGAGGCCTGGGTCATCGCTCGCGGCGACGCCGAGGCCGAAGCCCCCGGGGCCGGTCGCCCGAAAGACGACGGCCCGGCTCGGGGCAAGCACCGGGCGCCCCGGTTCCAGTCCGATCGCCAGCCCTTGCGAGGCAAGGCCGGCGCTCCGGTCACCCAGCTGGAGTACGCCCGCCGGGGGATCATCACCCCGGAGATGGAATTCGTCGCCATCCGCGAGAACCTCCGCCGCGCGCCCGGCGATCCCTTCATCCGGGACGGCGAGGATTTCGGCGCCGCGATCCCCGACTACGTGACCCCGCAATTCGTGCGCGACGAGGTGGCGCGGGGCCGGGCGATCATTCCGGCCAACATCAACCACGGCGAGCTGGAGCCGATGGCCATCGGCCGCAACTTCCTGGTCAAGATCAACGCCAACATCGGCAATTCGGCGGTGCTGTCGAGCGTCGAGGACGAGGTCGACAAGATGGTATGGGCGATCCGCTGGGGGGCCGACACGATCATGGACCTCTCCACGGGGCGGAACATCCACAACATTCGCGAGTGGATCATCCGCAATTGCCCCACGCCGCTGGGGACCGTGCCGATCTATCAGGCCTTGGAAAAGGTTGGCGGCGGGGCCGAGGACCTGACCTGGGAGGTATTCCGCGACACCCTGATCGAACAGGCGCAGCAGGGGGTCGACTATTTCACCATCCACGCCGGCGTTCGCCTCGCGTATGTGCCGCTCACCGCCAAGCGGGTAACCGGGATCGTCTCGCGGGGCGGCTCGATCATGGCCAAGTGGTGCCTGGCCCATCACCGTGAGAGCTTCCTCTACGAGCACTTCGAGGACATCTGTGAGATCATGCGGGCCTATGACGTCTCCTTTTCCCTGGGCGACGGCCTGCGCCCCGGGTGCATCGCCGACGCCAACGACGCGGCGCAGTTCGCCGAGCTCGAAACCCTGGGTGAGCTCACCAAGGTGGCCTGGAAACACGGCGTCCAGGTGATGATCGAGGGGCCGGGCCACGTCCCCATGCACAAGATCAAGGCCAATATGGAAAAGCAGCTCGCGGCCTGCCACGAAGCG
>JACDGF010000069.1:0-2543 GCA_013815405.1 Caulobacteraceae bacterium
TCATGGCCCCTCGCGCGCGATCGCCGGCCTGCGCGGGCGCGCGGCGGCTCGACTGCATATGCGCGCCCATCATGTCTATTGGCACCGTCGTCCGGTCGCTGTCGCCGCTGATCCAGTGCAGCAGCCGCGCCCAGCCGGGCGCCTGGGCCGACGCGCCGGTCGCGCTCGCTACGAGCAGCGTGATCACCAGAAGCTTGCCCGCGGGTGGAAAACGGCGGATGTGAGACATCGGCTGCTGCGGTGGCTGATCGGCGACCGGGTGGTCGCGAGTCATGATTCGCGCGCCAGTTCTTGAACGCAAGATGAGACTATTCAACCGGCATGGCGGTGGACGTCACCTTCTGGCGCGACCAGAGCAGCGGGACGTAGCGATCATCCTCCAGGCGATCTCCGACCTGGAGTGCGTCGTAGTATTTCTCGGGCAAGGTGTCGCGGCGCCCGTTGTAGACTTCACCGTCCGGGAAATAGGCGATTGTCATCGCGCGTCGCCGGCCAGGCGTCATGTTCGCTCCCGCGCCGTGCGCCACCATGCCATTGTGGATCACCAGCCCGCCGGCGCTCACCGGCGTGGGGACGGCGCGTATGGCGCGCCATTGCGGATAGATCTTCATGAGGTCGCTCATTCCCGTTCCTATCTCGACGTGAGTGAAATCGCCGAGCTTATGGGTGCCTGGCAGGTACCACAGGCAGCCGTTCTCAACGGTTGCGTCATCCAGTGCGAACCAGAAGTTCACGGTACGGCGGGTGGTCATCGACCAATAGGGCGTGTCGCGATGGAAACTGGTCTGGTTGCCGTATGGCTCCTTGAACAGCGCCTGATCGTGCCAAAGTCGCATGCCGTCCGCGCCGACTAGGCGGCCCGCCAGTTCGGCCAGAGCAGGATCGTAGACCAATCCGCGCAAACCGGGATGCCGGCGGGTCAGATGCAGGGCCTGAGTGAAGACTTCCCGATAAAAGGGGTCGCTCTGCTCGTACTGGTTGTGGCGGCCCCCGGCTTGCAGCCGCCGGGCGACCGCGTCTTCGGTCTCGCGTCGCCACACCTCGACCTCGCCCGGGCTAAGGGCGCCTTCGAGCACCAGGAAGCCGTCGCAATCGAAGGCCTCGATCTGCTGCTCGGTGACCTCCAGACGCACGGCCGCCGCCGTATTCAGCCCAACCGCCTGGCCATCAGGCGGCCAGCGCGATGGAAGGATCGGTGCGGATATCGTATCGCGCGCGAATCTCTTCGACAGGACGATCCATCATCTCCTCGAACCTCAGCCACTGGACATTCTTGGCGCGACGCCCGGCCGCGTAGCCCTCCGCGATCGCCCCCATCATGGGGCGGATCATGTCGGGGTCGAGGAAGGTCATTTGCGTCGTCACCACCGCCATCCACATGCCGAAGTAAGGAAAGCGCACCTGCGCGAGGCAGAAGGCGAGAACGGAGATTTCGCCCGTCGAGATCGGCGGATAGCCAGTGACGACATGCATCAGGTCATGTACCTGGAAGCCCCGCAACACCGCATATTGCAGTTCTTCGGGCATCCGCGCCAGCATGCCGGAAGCCTCGAGCTGATCGTGGCGTTCCTTGTAGCCGAAGGCGATGTTGGGGGTCAGATTGTTGTCCAGGACGAAGTGATGGTAGGTGCGCCCAAGGGTGCCAACAGGGAGGCGGCCCAACGCATCGAAGTCGACAGGTTCGGCCATGAACCGCTCGCTGAAGGCGCGCTTCAGCTCCGGATCGGTGTGGAAGTCGGCCACATATTTTTCGATGACCTCGTCGGCGGCGAAGCGCCACCATTCGTTGAACAGGCGAGCGACCGGCATCCGTTCCTGACTGTTGAAGCCCTCCACCAGCAGCGGCACGAACGCGGGGTCCAGGCTGGGCATGGCGGTTGATTGCGGTGTCATCATGGGCTTTCCTCCGTGTCGCGCTTCCTTAGGGGAACCTCGCATCTCCCAAAGCAAGGCCGACACCACTTTCCATTCATAGCTCATGGTGACATCGCTGTCATTTGGTTTCTACTTTCCAGCATCGACGTGTAGGAGCCCGTGGCGGCGCGCGACCACGTGGAGAGATATCGATGGATCCGTCGACGACGAGCGACCCTGGCCTTCACCCCCAGGCACAACTGCGCCGAAAGGGCTGGATCGATCTGCGCGGCCCGTGGGGTTTCGCTTTTGACGACGACGATCGTGGCCTCGCCGCGGGGTGGCCCAACCGGCCCGAGGTTTTTGACCGTGAAATCCTGGCGCCCTTTCCGCCCGAGTCGCCGGCCAGCGGAATCGGCGACCGCGGCTTCCACCCGGTGGTCTGGTATCGCCGCGTGGTCGACCTGCCCGTGGCGGAACGCGCGGCCAGAACGAGCCTGACGTTCGGCGCGGTGGATTACGAGGCGCGGGTCTGGATCAACGGCCAATTCGCCGGCGCGCACGAGGGTGGGCACACGCCCTTCACCCTCGACATCACCCATTGGCTGACGACCGAAACGGAGCAGGTGATCGTGGTCCGCGCGTTCGACGACCCGCGCGACCTCACTCAGCCGCGCGGCAAGCAGTAC
>JACDGF010000069.1:2553-8666 GCA_013815405.1 Caulobacteraceae bacterium
AAGCAGTACTGGGGACCCGAGCCCGCGACGATCTTCTATCATCGCACTACCGGAATCTGGCAGCCGGTCTGGCTGGAGCCGCTCGGCGAAGCTTCCATCGAGGAGGTCCGCTGGACGCCCGACCCGGAGCGCTACGCCGTGGCCATGCGGCTTCGGCTCGGCGGCCGTCCCGCTGCCGCCTCCCGCGCCCGCCTTCGCCTCTCGCTGAACGGACGGCTCCTCGCCGAGGACACCTACGCCCTCGCCGGACCCGATCTGGAGCGCGAGATCGTGCTGCCCCGGCGCATGCACCGTGCGCAAACACTGCGGTGGGCCCCTCATCATCCAAACCTGATCGACGCGGTCATCGAGTTGCTCGACCCCGACGGCAAGGTGATCGACCAGGTGAAGAGCTATTTCGGCTTGCGCCGGATCGAGGCGGTCGATGGAAAACTGCTCCTGAACGGTGTTCCTACGTTTCTGCGCCTGGTCTTGGCTCAGAACTATTGGCCCTCTTCTCATCTGGCGCCCCCGAGCGACGCGGCGATCCGGCGCGAAGTGGAGCTGGTCAAGGAACTCGGCTTCAACGGCGTGCGCATTCACCAGAAGATCGAGGATCCGCGTTTCCTCTATTGGTGCGACCGGCTCGGCGTCCTGGTTTGGGGTGAGGCAGCGAATGCCTACCAGTTCGACGAGCGAGCCGCCGAACGGTTAATGAACGAGTGGGCGCAAGCGGTGCGCCGAGACTACAATCATCCCTGCATTATCGCCTGGGTTCCCCTCAATGAGAGCTGGGGCGTTCCCGATCTGGAGCACGACCCTGCCCAGCGCGCCTTTGTGAAGGCGCTGTATCATCTCACTAAGACCCTCGACCCCACTCGCCCGGTGATGGGCAACGACGGCTGGCAACACGCCGAGGGCGACATCTTAGGCGTGCACGACTACGCCGTCGACGCGGACAAGCTCACCGAGCGCTATGGTTCTCCCGAGGCTCTGCGTCACACCTTCGAGGCGCTGCGTCCCGCACACAACCGTTTGCTAATCGACGGTAAGACCTTCGGGAAAGAGCCGGTGGTCGTCAGCGAATTTGGCGGTTTGAGCCTCAAGCCGGAAGCCGGCCGCGACTGGTTCGGCTACGCCACCAGCGATAGCGCCCAAGACTTGCTCGCGCTCTACGAAAGCCTAGTCGGAGCCCTGCTCGACAGTACGGCGATCTCTGGCTTCTGCTACACCCAGCTCACAGACACGGAGCAGGAGACCAACGGCCTGCTCACCGCCGAGCGAGATCCCAAGCTCGACATCGCGGCCATCCACGCGATCAACACCCGCCCCGCGGCGTCTGTTCCAAGCGAGGTCCTCGACACCATCCACCAGCGGGAGATCGCGGCCCGACGCGATCGGCGCGCGACAACGGTAAGCGGCGTTTAACGCCTCAGCATCGCGCCAACTCTTCCGCGTTGCGGAAGGCGAGGGCGTAGATATTCAGCACTGGATTTACGCCTCCGTTAGTGACGTGGACGGAGCCGTCCATCACCCAGAGGTTGTCATGCCCGTGCACCCGGCCGTGGGCGGCGGTCACCCACGTCGTGGGATCGCACCCCATGCGGCAGGTCCCGGCCTGATGTTGGCCTGCTGTGAGTTCGGAGCTGACGGGTCTCGTCCAGACCCGGCTGGCGCCCGAGGCTTCCATCCACTCGACGGCGCGCGCTTGATGTCGTTCGGCCACACGGTCGTCCGGCGCGCGCGAGATCGAGGTCGCCCCGTCCCGGCTCGCGCGAGAACCCCTCGCGTACGAAGCGTCGAGGCCCTTCAACGTCTTCATCATGCCTCCGCCGGCCACGTAACTGCGCTGGTCCGCATCGACTATTACCCGCCCCGCGGCGACAACAAGGAGGGCTGGGACAACATCGACATCTTCGGATGGCTCGGCTATCCCATGCAGATCAAGGTCGACTTCCTCTGTCGCGCCTCCATCCTGGCCGTTCCGCTCGCGCTCGACGGCTGCGTTGCCATTCCCCTCGCTAGGCAAGGTCGAAACATCGGCGCGCCCACCGCGAGACGACCTCGCCGACGCGCGAAGCGCCGATCCTCCCGCTTGACCGCCGGGGGGTTTGGGCGGAGGTTGCCGGACGGTTCACAGGGAGGGCCTCACCATGACTAAAACCCAACTCGCCGGCGCGGCGGTGGCCGCGCTGATGGCCGCGTCGGTCGGCGCCTGCGACAAGGCCGAACCCGCCAGGCCGGCGGCCGACACCAGCAAGATCGCCGAGGCGGTCAAGGCGGACGTGGCGGGGCTGGTGACGGATTTCAACGCCCATGACGCGGCCAAGGTCGCCGGCCATTCCGCCGCCGACGTGGTTCAGATGGCCCACGGGGGGCCGAACATCGTCGGCGCGGCCGCGGACCTCGCGGCCAACCAGAAGGCCTTCGCGGGCGACCCGACCGCACACGTCACGGTCGCCGACCCGGTCGTGGATGTCGCCGCCTCCGGCGACATGGCGGTCTATCGTTCGACCTACGCCTTCAACGTCACGGACCCCAAGACCCGCAAGCCCGTGACCGAGAACGGCAACTACGTGGCGGGCTACAAGCGGCAGGCCGACGGATCGTGGAAAATCGCCTGGGCGGTCGTCTCCGACACCGGGCCCGCGCCAGCCGCGAAGAGCCAAGGCGCCAACGGGAAATAGATGATCGTCGTGGCGGTGCGGCGGAACTCTCGCCGGCAAGCCCAACGGACACCTCTCCCGGAGGGAGAGGGGTAAAAAAGAGTGACTCCGGCGGCCAATTCCAGAGCGACGGCCGAGATATGTCAATGCGGTAGCGTTCTGCGCGGAGAGAGGGCACAGGGACGCAGTGGGGTCATTCCTCCCTGACTAACCCAAGCCGCCGCCTTCCGCGAACCCGATGTTCCGCTCGGCGAAGTAACGCTCCACGGCCGCCGGCGAGCCGTCGGGGTCGGCGAGCGCGACATAGGTGTCGGGCCTGAGCAGATAGAGGGCGCCGCGGGCGAGGCCCGCCCGCTCGAACGCCGGGCGCCAGGCGAACGCCTCCAGGGCAAGGCCGTGGGCCTCGCACCAGGCGGCGAGCCCGGGGCGGGGCGTCCCGTAGACGTGGGCTTGCCAGGACATGGCCGAAAGCGAGGCGAAGTTGTTCCCGGCATCGGTGGCGACCAGCGGCAGGCGGTCGCCGCCGCGCACGCCGCCCGCCTTGCCGGCGCTGAGCGGCCCGGCCCGATAGTCAAGGGTGATCTGGCTGACGGTGCGAAAGAGGAAGTCGCGCACGGCCTTGACGCGGATGGCCGCCGGGAACGCCAGGGGGACCAGGCGGGTCCGGATCAGGTTGGCGATCACGCCCCCGGCGGTGGCGAGGTTGAACGCCCGGTCGGTGGTGGCCACCAGCCGGCGCGCGAAGCCGATCCTCTCGCTCTCGTAGCTGTCCAGAAGCGTATCCGGCGCCCGGCCCCCGAGGACGGCGGCCAGCTTCCAGGCCAGGTTGATCGCGTCGCCGATGCCGGTGTTCATGCCCTGGCCGCCGGCGGGGCTGTGGATGTGCGCCGCGTCGCCCAGCAGGAAGGCCCGCCCCTCGCGGAAGCGCCCGGCGACCCGGTGGTGGACGTGGTAGGTCGAAAACCAGTTCACCCGCCGGGCCTCGACCTTCAGATGCTCGACCGCCCGGACGGCGACATCGGCGAAGGTCAGGGTTTCGGGATGGTCGGCCCGTTCGTCCCTGACCGTCCCGATCAGCCGCGCGCGCCCCTCGCCGGCCATCGGGAAGACGCCCAGGAAGTCGGCCTCCTCCAGGTCGATGTGCAACTCCCCATCGACCGCCGGCCCGCTCGCCTCCACGTCGGCCACATAGAAGACCTGGCGGTAGGTCCCGCCGGGAAACCCCACGCCCAGCATCTCGCGAACCCGCGACCGCGCGCCATCGCAGCCGGCGATGAACGCCGCCTCGCACGCCGCCTCGCCGCCGTCCGGCCCGCGCAGCCGCGCCGCGACGTGGTCGCCCAGGTCCTCGAAGCCGGTCAGCTCGGTCCCGCGTTCGACCGCCACGCCAAATCCCTCCAGGCGCTCGATCAGCAACCGCTCATGCTCATCCTGGGGAAAGATCAGCAGGAAGGGATAGGGGGTCAGGCCCTCCCCCACTCTCTCGAACGCCACGCGCGCCGCCTTCTCGCCCCTGACCCACAGGTTGACGCCGGGCGTCTTGTGGCCGCGCGCCACGACCGCGTCGGTGAGATCGAGCTGGCGATAGAGTTCGAGGGTGCGGGCCTGGACGGCCAGGGCGCGGGAGGTGGTTCCCGGCTCGGCGGTCTTGTCGACGATGCGGACCGCCACCCCGAGCTTGGCCAGCCACAGGGCGAGCACCAGGCCGGTAGGGCCCGCGCCGACGATCAGGACGTCCGCCCGCGTCATGCCTTCGCGGCTCCCTGAAGGAAGATTTGGCTTCGAGGCGTCAAACGAGGGCGAAGACGATCGTCGCTTCGAGGCCGCCGGGCAGGAACTCCATCCGCGCCTCGCCGCCGAGATCCCGGGTCAGGCGCTCGATCAGGAGCGTGCCGAAGCCGCCGCCGCCGCCGGCTTCCACGGGCCGCTCGGCCTGCTCGCGCCAGGTCAGGACCGCCCCTTCCGGGGCGGGTCCGCAGCGAACCGTCAGGCGGCCTTCCGGCGTCGAGAGCGCCCCGTACTTTCCGGCATTGGTCAAGAGCTCATGGACGATGAGCCCCAGGCTGACCGCGCCTCGGGGCCCGATCGCCATCACTTCGCAATCCAGGGCGACCTGGGGCCCGGCGTCGAGCCAGGGGGCCAGTTCGGCCTTGAGGACGTGGCACACTTCGGTCACCTCCGTCTCGGCTTGGACCAGCGCGTCCTGGGTCCTGGCCATGGCGTGGATGCGGTCGGCCAGGGTGGCCTGGAATTCCTCCACGGTCCTGGCCGACTTGCCGGTGAGCATGGCCAGGGACTGCACGACGGTCAGCATGTTCTTGACCCGATGGTTCATCTCGTCGGCGAGCAGCTTCTGGCGTTCCTCGGCGATCACGCGGGCGGTCACGTCATGGCCCTGGACGAAGATCCCCGTCACCGCCCCGGAGGCGTCCCGGATCGGCTGATAGACGAAGTCGACGTAGCGCAGTCGCCGCGCGCCGTCGGGCCGATCCTCGAACTGGAGGGGGACGCCCGACCCGACGTGCGGCTCGCCCGAGGCATAGGCGCCGTCGAGCAGTTCGAAGAAGCCTTGCCCGGCCACTTCGCGGATCGCCTCGCGAACGCTCTTTCCGGCCAGGTCGCCGCGGCCGACCAGCCGGTCGTAGGCGGCGTTGGTCAGTTCGAACACGTGGCCTGGCCCCTTCAGCACGGCCATGAATCCCGGCGCCTGCTCGAAGAAGTCGCGAAGGCGCCCGGCGTAGGACGCCAGCTGGGCGTTGGCCGCGGCCAGGGATTCCTTGACCCGGTGTTCCCGGGTCACGTCGTTGCAGACCACCAGGACGCCGCCGACCCCGTCCTCGTCGTCGATCGGGCTGTAGCCATAGGTCCACCAGACCGCCTGGCGCGCGCCGTGCCGCGTCACCGGCACGAGCTGGTCCTCGTGCCAGGTGGCCCCCTTGCCGGCCATCACCAGGTCGATCTGCGGGCCGATGATCGGCCAGATCTCCGCCCAGCAGTCGGCGCCCCTCTGGCCCAGGGCGGAGGGGTGTCTCTCGGGCCCCATCGTCTCGCGATAGGCGTCGTTGTAGAACTGGATGAGATCGGTCCCCCACCAGATGAACATCGGGTGGCGGGAGCCCAGCATCAGCCGCACGGCGATCTTGAGGCTGCGCGGCCAGGACTCCGGGGGGCCCAAGGGCGAGGAAGCCCAGTCGTAGGCGCGGATCAGCCGCCCCATCTCGCCGCCGTCGCCGAGGAAAACGGGGTCGCCGGCCGCCTCGGCGGGCCGCGCCGGCCTCCCGCCCCCGCCTTTCAAGCCACCCATGCGCGCCCTCGCCTTCGACCCTTCGACTATGACCGTCGCCGCGGGGTTTGGCGACTCCGCGCACGGAACCTCGGCCGGCCGCCCGTGTTGCTGTGTCGGGGCCGATGGAGCCTTTGAGATGTCTCGGATTTTGACCCTTGGCGCGCTTTTGACCGCCGCCGCCC
>JACDGF010000070.1 GCA_013815405.1 Caulobacteraceae bacterium
CGCCGAACCTTTCCGAGGCCCAGCGCGCGCGCCTGTTCGACGCCGCCGTCACCCTGGCCGCCGCCGTTCGCTACCGCACCCTGGGCACGATCGAATTCCTGCTGGACGCCGAGAGCGGAGAGTTCGCCTTCCTGGAGGCCAACCCCCGCCTGCAGGTGGAGCACACGGTCACCGAGCAGGTTACGGGGGAGGATCTGGTCCAGGCCCAGATTCTCCTGGCGGCCGGCGAAATCCTCGCCGGCCTGGGCCTGACCGCGACTCCGGCGGCGCGGGGCTTCGCCATCCAGGCGCGGGTCAACCTTGAGACCCTTGCCGCCGACGGGACCGTCCAGCCCACCGGCGGGCGTCTCACCGCCTATGAGCCGCCTTCGGGTCCGGGCGTGCGCGTCGACGGCCAAGGGTACGGCGGCTATGTCGCCAACCCGAACTACGACTCCCTGCTGGCCAAAGTGATTGGATCTGGGCCTTCGCTGAAAGGCGCGGCGGCGAGGACCGCCCGCGCTCTGGCGGAGTTCCGCATCGAAGGGGCGGAGACCAACGCCAACCTGCTGCGGGCGCTGCTGGCCGAACCGGACGTGCTAGCCGGCAACGCGACCACCCGGTTCGTCGAAGATCATGCGGAAACTCTCGCCGCGACGGCGACCGCCCTCCCGGTGAGGGCCTTCGAGCCCGACCCGGATCTGGCCGCCAAGACCGCGACGCCCATCGAGACGGTCGTCGGTGCGGTGGCGATCGCCGCCTCCCTGCAAGCCACGGTCGGATCCATCGATGTGGCGCAGGGCGATCTGGTGCGGCCGGGCCAGGCGGTGGCGATCCTCGAAGCCATGAAGATGGAGCATGTGGTCGCCGCGCGCGTCGGCGGGCGGGTGGCGCGCGTCGTCGCCGCCAAGGGCGCGGTGCTGATGAAGGGCGAGCCGATCCTCTTCATCGTTCCCGAGGAGGTCGAGAGCGCGGTGGAGGACGCCGAGGCCGCCGTCGATCTGGACCACATCCGCCCCGACCTGGCCGAGGCCAATGAACGCTGGAGGCTCACCCGCGACGAGGCCCGCCCGGAGGCCGTGGCGCGTCGCCGAAGCCGCAACCAGAGGACAGCCCGGGAAAACATCGACGACCTCGTCGATGCGGGCAGCTTCCTGGAGTACGGCGCCTTCGCCGTCGCCGCCCAACGCCGCCGGCGTTCGGCCGAAGAACTGACACGAATGAGCCCGGCCGACGGCCTGGTCTGCGGCGTCGGGAGCGTCAACGGCGCCCTCTTTCCACCCGAACAGGCCCGCTGCGCGGCGCTGGCCTATGATTTCACCGTCCTGGCCGGCACCCAGGGAGTGATGAACCACCGCAAGACCGACCGCCTGCTCGAGATCGTGGCCGATCAGGAGCTGCCGGTGGTGTGGTTCGCCGAGGGTGGCGGCGGGCGGCCGGGCGACACCGACGGGGCCGGCGCCTCGGGCCTGGCCACGCCCAGCTTCAAGGCCTTTGCCGCTCTCGCCGGCGTGGTCCCCAAGATCGCGGTGGTCTCTGGCCGCTGTTTCGCCGGCAACGCCTCCTTCGCGGGCCTCAGCGAAATCCTGATCTGCACCGAGGACGCCAACATCGGCATGGGCGGACCGGCGATGATCGAGGGCGGCGGCCTGGGCGTCTTCGCGCCCGAGGACATCGGCCCCATGTCCGTGCGGAGGGCCAACGGCGTGGTGGATATCCTCGCCGAGGACGAGGCCGACGCCACCCGCCTGGCCAAGCAGGCCCTTTCCTATTTCCAGGGGGCGACCAACGGCTGGGCGGCGGCTGACCAGCGCGCCTTGCGCCGCGCCGTGCCGGAGAACCGGCTGCGGGTCTATGACGTGCGCGCCGTGATCGATACCCTGGCCGACGAGGGCTCGTTCCTGGAGCTTCGGCCCGCCTTCGCCCCCGGCCTGATCACCGGCCTGATCCGCATCGAGGGGCGGCCCTTGGGCCTGATCGCCAACGACCCCGTCCATCTGGGCGGGGCGGTGGACTGCGACGGGGCGGACAAGGGATCGCGCCTCTTGCAGCTCTGCGACGCCTTCGACCTGCCGGTTCTGTCCCTGATCGACACGCCGGGGTTCATGGTCGGGCCGGACAGCGAGGCGGCGGCGGCGGTGCGCAAGACCTCGCGCCTGTTCATCAACGCCGCGCGGCTGGGGACGCCGATGTTCGCCGTGGTGCTGCGCAAGGCCTATGGCCTGGGCGCCCAGGCCATGGCCGGCGGTTCGACCCTGGCGCCGGTGTTCTGCGCCGCCTGGCCCACCGGCGAATTCGGCGGCATGGGCCTGGAGGGGGCCGTGCGCCTGGGCTACCGCCGCGAACTGGACGCCGCGGCCGATCCCGCCGCGAAACAAGCCCTGTTCGACAAGCTCCTGGCCAACCTCTACGCCGTCGGCAAGGCGATCAACGTCGCCGCGATGCTGGAGATCGACGCCGTCATCGACCCCGCCGACACCCGCCACTGGATCGTCCAGGGCCTGAAGGCGAGCCGCCCCCGCCATGCGCCGCAGCGGCGGTTCGTGGATGGGTGGTGAGGGAGATCGGCCGCCGTGTTGATCAACCCCTGAACAGCGCCTTGGGCAATCCGCTTTGACGGATCATCGAATTGAGCGTCCCGGGCCTGATCTCGTCGCCCAGGCCGTGGAAGCTCACGTCCACGAAGCGAACCTCTCCGCCGACGACTCCCCGATAACGTCGATGACTCGTCGCTCCTTGGCGATGCAGGCAAAACCATGAGAGGTGGCCCCGATCGTTTGAACACGCGCTTGGCGACGATAGGTGATTCCTGCCTTGGTTGAAGTAGAGTTGTCCACGGCGGCGGGCGGTCGTCGCATCTCACGACGAAACGGCCGGCCGACGCGGTGGGCAACTCGTTCGCACGGCGCGTCGTGCGGGCATCTTTACGCCGCTTCCCGCACTTGCGCCAACGCCTGGGCGTAGGCCTGATCGGGCGTGTTTCCGCGATGGGCGGTGTGAGGCCGGCGGGTGTTGTAGAACTCCAGGTATCGCCCGAGGCTGGCGCGCGCCTGGCCGACGCTCTCATAGGCCTTCAGATAGACCTCCTCGTATTTGACGCTCTTCCACAGCCGCTCGACGAAGACGTTGTCGCGCCAGCAGCCCCTGCCGTCCATGCTGATCGCGATGCCCTCGGCCTTCAGCCGTTCGGTAAAGGCCAGGCTGGTGAACTGGCTGCCCCCCGCCTCCGCGAGGGCAGGCTCTGGTCGGTGTTGAAGATCTCGGGTCGATCGTGGCGCGCCAGCGCCGCCTCGACCGCGCGGATGCAGAAGTCGGTCTCCATGGTGATCGACACCTCCCAGGCGAGCACCTTGCGGCTCGCCCAATCGATCACCGCCGCCAGGTAGACGAAGCCGCGGGCCATGGGGATGTAGGTTATGTCCATGGCCCAGGCTTGGTTCGATCGGTCGATCGTGAGCCCGCGCAGCAGATACGGATAGACCGGGTTCGAAGGATGCTTGCGGCTGGTGTTCGGCCGCCGGTAGATCGCCTCGATCCCCATCCTGCGCATCAGCGTCGCCACGTGCTTGCGGCCGATCGAAAAGCCCAGCGGCTTCAGAAGGCCGCTCAGCATGCGGGCGCCGGCGAACGGATACTCCAGGTGCAGTTCATCCATCGCCCGCATGGCCTTCAGGTCCGCTTCGCCCACCGGCCGGGGCCGGTAGTAGACGCTGCCCCGGCTGATCCCCACCAGCTCCGCCTGCCGCTTGATCGGCAACTCATGGTCACGCCGGATCATCGCCTTGCGCCCGGGCCGGCTGTCTTGCCGAGCGCGCCCTCTAAAAAATCGATCTCCAGGGCTTGGCGACCAATCTTGGCGTGCAACTCCTTCAGGTCCGCTCCCGGCTTGGCCGAAGCGGCCTCGACCTCGCCGAACACCCCGGCCGCCCGCTCCAGCAGCTGGGTCTTCCAGTCCGTGATCAGGTTGGGATGCAGGTCAAACTGCTTGGCCAACTCGGCCGCCGTCTTCACCCCCCGAACCACCTCCAACGCCACCTTCGCCTTGAACGTCGGCGAATGGTTCCGTCTCGCTCTCCTGGGCATCTCTCCGTCTCCTCGCGGGCCCATTCGCCGGACCCATCCGCGAGGCAGAAATATCACCTATCGTCGTGTTCAGATTCCCGGCGCCACCTCGAGTCGTGCGCGGTCGCACGTTCAGAAGCGGAGATAGCGAGGCCATGAGGTTGCCGCGTGACGTCGCGTTCGGGGCCGAGGTTCCTGTCACTATCGCGTGCTCGGGCGACGTCCGGGAGCCAGTGATGGAGTTGATCGAGCGCCTCGCCGCCTTCCCCAAGCCCAGCACCATCGAGGTTCGGGACGAGGAGCCCTTGCCCGAACGACCCGGCCTTTGAAAGGCCGCCTAGATGTCATGGGTGAATGCGATTCCCCCTGAGCGGCTCGCCCCGGCAGAAAAAATCAGCTCTCAATAGGGGTTGAGTTTCCGCACCGCAGCGCGAATTTTTGGGTCATCGAAAACGGCCGCAAAGGCTGCCGAGAAAAATGGCGCCAGCGCTTCAGCTTGCGCCCGTCCTGATTGACTTTCCAACGGGATTCCGGTGCGCTGACCAATAAGAACGGTATGCGCGTTCCTCTTCCAACCGCCCCCGTTTGGGTCGCAGTCATAGCCCAACTTTTCGAGTTTGTGCGCGAGTGGCGCGAGCGACTTGCGTGCGGCCGCGATGCCATTGGCATCCGGTTTTGCCTGAATGCGGATTGCAATATCCAGCGGTTTAGCGGGATCGACAAACGCGGTCTTGTGATCAATGGGGTTATAGAGAAAACCCACTGAAACCCGGTAGTCACCCTCGCCTCCTCCGCCATCGGTCATGATACACGCGCGGCCATAGCCGTCCTGAACATAAGCGTCTCTCAGACCGCTATTATTCTGAATCTTCTGAAGAATCGTGCTGCATAAAATTTTCAGCTTTCTTCTGAATTCGCGCTGGCTAGACTTCGCCTCCGTTTTTCCCGCCGTCGTTTTTAGTAACCGTTCATAGTTTTTTGCCTCATCGAGCGTAACAACCTCGATCCCCCCAAGGGCATTCTGCTTCATAAAATCCGCCAATTCCACACTTAGACTATCAGTCTTGGCACTAGGCCTTATTAAATCGTATACATCATGCCAATTCAGGGCCGACTCAGTAATTTTCGCCTGCGATGGCCGCAGGTCAAAGAATTTTCTTGCTCTAACGATATCGTCCTCTATCGGCGATATGAACGAGAGGTGAGCCCTGGTCCCTCTCGTTCGGGAAGTAGAAAGAGCGGTTCGGTATCGCATCAGTTGATCGCTGCTGACACGCGATCCCCATTTGTTCTCTATCCAAACTTGGAATTTTTCCTTAGACTTGTCGACACCACATATAACGATATCAGGTATATTTCTTCGAGATGTCCCGTCAATCCGAAAATGAGCTTGCGTCTGTAGGCTAAAATTCCTTCCACCGATAATAGAATTGCAGGATACCAGCTCAACAAAATTTGATAAAAGCTTCTCATCTTGAGAGAGAACGTAAACCAAACTTTCAGTCAAAAAATTCTCTCGCGAATCGCGGCGATAACGAGGTCTATAATTCAATAGGCTGACAAAAAGATTTCTTTTATGAACGTCATCTACCCTAACCGGTGGATTTTTCACAACTACACTTCCCCCAGTGACACTGCTTTCTCGACCTGTTGGTCAAGCCGATACAACTACTTGGCTTCCATATACTGCGTCAATACGCGTGCCGCAAGGCCCTTATTGGTACCATCAGCCTCTCGTCCGTCGTCTTCATTGACCCGAAAGCTCGGGCCGTATCCGCCTCGCCCCGTGGAGGAGTCGCAACAGACGATCCGGTCGTCCATCTGTCGATAGAACAGGATCTGGGCGAACCCTTGAAGCCTGAATGAGCGGATGCCGTGGCCGAGTTCCGGACGCAACCGGCCAATCCGTGAAGGCGGCGAGACGTTCGACGGTGGCTTCGGTGGCATCCAACAGCCGGTCCGTCGCCGAGGGCGATCGAGCGGCCAGGTAGGCGTAGCATTCGGTGAGGTCGTCGATGAAGGATGGCCGTCGGACGACCTCCACGCGCGGCTACTCGGGCTCCGCGCGCGCGGCATAGCGGCCAAGAACTTCCGATCGCACGGCGGCGGCGTCCCAGACCTCCGGCGGTCCGCTGGCGTCCGCCTCGGCCAGCAAGGCCCTGAGTTCGTCGTCGCTGAACGGGAAGGCGTGATCCTCGTCAAAACCAGTCGATTCCAGGCCGCGCGCGATGGCCGCCTCCGCGGCGGCCTCGATCGATGGATAACCAGCCTGATCGCGCCTCGTCTCCAGGAGCGCGGCCAAGCCGTCAGAGATTGCGATCATCTTCGCCACCGGGACTTCTTACCGCGGCCTAGCTAGACGACATGCGAAGCTTGGCGATCTGTCGCGCGAGTAGATGTTTCCAGGCGATGTTGACGCCGGCGCCGGGTCACCCGCTCTCCGCCCCCCTTCAGAGAAGTTCGGCCGTCACCCCCAATTCCGCCGCCGCGCCGGCCAGTCGGCGGTCCAGCGTGCATAGTATGGCGCCATAGTCGAGGACGACGGCGAGGTGAAGGGCGTCAGCAGCCCGCAGGCCGAGGGCGAACTGGTCGGCGAGCCTGGCGGCGGCGCGGAATTCCGCGCGCTCGACCGGCAAAACCCTGAATGATCGTTCCGACAAACGGCCGAAAACCGTCAACGCCTCGGCGCGCTGCTCCGCGACTATCGCGCCCATCCTCAATTTGATGGGTAGCGCGGCTGAGAACTCGGCCACGACCCTGTCGCTAACGACGAAATCGCTGGAGCCTTGGCGATCGAACCAAGCCCGGACCCGGGCGCTGGCGGCCTCGTTGATCAGGGCCGACACAAGGACCGAGGTGTCCAGATATCGCGTCAATAGCGGTCTTCGTCGCGCATCTTTCGAATGAACTCGCCCGCGGACTCGGGCTGCATCGGCATCTTGTCGGTGAGCGCGCGCAACATGGCGGTGTCCACCTTTTCCCGGCACCTTTCCACAGGGACGAGGCGCGCGACCGGCTTGCCCCTCCGCGTGATCGACACCGTCTCGCCCGCTTGAGCTCTAGCGACCAAGGCGCTGAGGTGCGCCTTCGCCTCGGCTAGACCTATTTCGCTGACGACGATCCTCCTGACCAACTCGTTGGTCGGATATATCACGGCCCCCACGCCCCTCAAAACCGCAACACCCGCGCCTCCTTCACATGCGGCAGGGCCCGGATCTTGGCGATCAGCGCCTCGTCGGGCGCCTGGTCCACCCCCACCAGGGCGATGGCGTCGTCGCCGGCGGCGACCCTCCCCAGGTTGAAGGTGGCGATGTTGACGCCGGCTTCGCCGAGCATCACGCCCAGGGCGCCGATGAAGCCGGGGCGGTCGAGGTTGTTCACATAGAGCATAGCCGGGGCGAAGGCGGCGTCGAGTTCCATGCCCTTGACCTCGACCACGCGCGGGGCGCCGGCGACCACCGTGCCGGCGAAGGCGCGGCGGCCGGCGCCATCGGCCACGGTGACGCGCATCAGGTTCTCATAGACCGGCGAAGTCTCCTGGCGGGATTCGGAGACGGTGACGCCGCGCTCCTTGGCCACGGCGGGGGCGGAGACCATGTTGATTTCCGCCAGCATCGGCCGCAGCACCCCGGCCAGGGCGGCGGCGGCCAGGGGCCGCACGTTGAGCGCCGCCATGTCGCCTTCGAAGGCGATGTCGACGCCCTTCAGGCCCTCGTCCACCATCTGGCCGGCGAAGGCCCCCAGCTTCTCGGCCAGGGCGACATAGGGGCGAAGCCTGGGCGCTTCCTCGGCGGTGATCGAGGGGCTGTTGAGCGCATTGGTCACCGCCCCGGTGAGAAGATAGTCGCTCATCTGCTCGGCCACCTGGAGGGCGACGTTCTCCTGGGCCTCGCCGGTGGCGGCGCCCAGGTGCGGGGTGGCGATGAAGTTGACCGCGCCGAAGAGGACATTGGCCTTGGCCGGCTCCTCGACGAAGACGTCGAAGGCGGCGCCGCCCACATGGCCCTCGTCGAGCAGCCGGCGCAGGGCCGCCTCGTCCACCAGCCCGCCGCGCGCGCAGTTGACGATCAGCACCCCCTTGCGGGTCCGGGCCAGGGCGTCGGCCGACAGGATGTCGCGGGTCTTGTCGGTGAGCGGGGTGTGCAGGCTGATGACGTCGGCGCGGGCGAGAAGGGCGTCCAGCTCGACCTTCTCCACCCCGATCTCCACCGCCCGCTCGGGCGACAGGAACGGGTCGTAGGCGATCACCTTCATCTTCAGGCCGTTGGCGCGGTCGGCCACGATCGAACCGATGTTGCCGGCCCCGATCAGGCCCAGGGTCTTGGCGTGGAGCTCCACGCCCAGGAAGCGGTTCTTCTCCCACTTGCCGGCCTGGGTGGAGAGGTCGGCGGCCGGGAGCTGGCGGGCCAGGGCGAACATCATGGCGATGGCGTGCTCGGCGGTGGTGATCGAATTGCCGAAGGGCGTGTTCATGACCACGATCCCGGCGGCGGTGGCGGCGGGGATGTCGACATTGTCGACGCCGATCCCGGCGCGGCCGATGACTTTCAGGC
>JACDGF010000071.1 GCA_013815405.1 Caulobacteraceae bacterium
CATGCCTTCGGAGTTCGGCCCTCCCACGCCGCCCAAGCCGACCCTGGAACTTCTCGGCGATATCCTGCTTGGGGCCAAAAAGCCGGACCAGGCCGCGCAAGCCTATGCGGCGGCTCTGGCGCGCGCTCCGGAAAGGACGCTGTCATTGCAAGGGTTGATGGCGGCGCAGCAGGCGCGGGGCGACACCGCCGCCGCCGGCGCGACCCGGGCGCGGATCGCGCGCTATGTCCGGACGGCCGCGGAGAACACGGTTAGCGGGCGGCCGTAGAGGCCCGCGGAGCCATGTCGCCGCGCCAAGCCGTCCTGGGCATCGAGCACGGCGCCTTCTTCCACGGCGCCCGCAAGGTGTTCTCGGGCGTCTCCTTCCTGCTGGACGGCGCCAGCACCGGCCTGGTCGGCGAGAACGGGGTCGGAAAATCCACCTTGCTCAAGTGCCTCAGCGGAGAGCTGGAGCTCAACGCGGGCAAGGTCATCCGCTCGCGGGGCCTGCGCATCGGTTATCTCCCCCAGGAGGTCCCCGAACGGCTGGACGGCCTCACCGTGCGCGCGGTCCTGGAGCGCTCGCTGGCGAGGATCGGCGCGGGGGGCGAGGACTGGCGGATCGACGTCTTGCTGGACGAGATCGGGGTTTCGCCGACGGTGGCGCAAGAGGCGTTCGGCGCCCTCTCCGGCGGCTGGCAGAGGCTGATCCTGATCGCCGGGGAGGCCAGGCTGGAGGCGCCCGACATCCTCATCCTCGACGAGCCGACCAATCACCTGGACATCGGCGCGATCAACACCCTCGCAGCGTGGCTGACCGGGGAGAACCGCCTTCCAATGCTGATCGTCTCCCACGACCGCCAATTCCTCGACCGGGTCACCGAACGCACCCTCTTCCTGCGCGGCGATGGGACCCACGCCTTCAAAACCCCGTTCCTCGCCGCGCGCCAGGAACTGCTGCGCCGCGACGCCGCCGCGGCGACCCGCGCCAGGCTCGAGGACAAGGAGATCAAACGCCTCGAACGGGTCGCCGCGCGTTACAAGGTCTGGGGCGTCAAGAACGCCAAGTTCGACAAGCGCGCCAAGGCAACCCGCAAACGCATCGCGCGCATCGAGGCGGCGCGGGCGGCCCCCTGGTCGGCGAGCGAGCGGCGCCTTGAGCTCGGCGAGGCGGGGATCGAGGCCAAGGTCGCGCTGAGAGTGGCCGGCCTGCCGGTGAAGACGCCGGACGGCGCGCGGATGCTGTTCACCATCGACCGCCTGGCCATTGCCGCGGGAGACAAGGTGGCCCTCCTGGGCCCCAACGGGGCGGGCAAGTCGAGCCTGCTGACCGCCCTGGCCCGCGCCTGGGCCGACCGGGCGCTTCACTACGACGGGGCGGCGCCGGTGCGCTTCAACCCCGCCTCCCGGCTGGCCTATTTCGACCAGAGCCTGCGCGATCTTCCCCTCGAAACCAGCCCGCTGGACTATCTGATGCAGGCCGATGGCGTATCCGAGCGCGACGCGATCCGCGCCCTCGCCCAGGCTGGCTTCGCCTTTGCCCGCATCCGCGATCCCGTCGGCCTCTCCAGCCACGGCGAACGCTCGCGGCTGATCTTCCTGAAGATGAAGCTTCTGCGCCCGAATTTCTATCTCCTCGACGAGCCGACCAGCCACCTCGACATCGAGGGCCAGGAGGATCTGGAGACCCAGCTGGAAGAGACCGACGTCGCCTGCCTCTTCGTCTCCCACGACCGCTACTTCACCCGCGCCGCCGCCACGCGGTTCGTCGAGATCCGCAAGGGCCGGCTGGTGGAGGTGGAAGATGCGGAGGGGTTTTTCGACGCTCAGGGGTGAGGGAGCGACGGGGCTTACGCACGCGGCCGTAGCTATGCGCCCTCCGGATCGATGACGCTGAGGACACGGGACACGATCTCGTTGGTCGTCGTCTCATCGAGAGTCTCGACATAACGGGCCGAGCCGGTTCGCACCCGCGCTTCGATATCGAAGGAGCGGACCTGATTGCACACCACGACGCCGGCCGTGTCATGACTGATGACGGCCACCGTCAGCCCCATTTTGCGGGCAAAGCCGCCGCCCGTCGTGATCGGCACGGTCATGGCGATGCCCAGCGCATTGATCTGACGCGGCGTTATGACCACGAAGCGATGCCGGTCCTTCATCTCGCGCCCGGCCACCGGGTTAGGATCGATCCAATAGACGTCGCCGGCGCTGGGGCGCCGGGCGCGGGCCATCAGAGTTCGCGCCCGACCGCGTCACCCTCGCGCGCCCAGTCGGTCTCTTCGGCGAGGCGCCGCATGGCCTCTGGCGTGGCGCCCCGCAGAAGCTCCCGCAGCGAGTAGCGTCGCCGCTCGGTCTTTCCCTCGGGGCGAGCGGTGAACGCCCCATCGCCCACCGCGACCTCCAGCTTGGCGCCGACATCGATCCGCAGGGTTCTGAGAATCTCGGCCGGAATGGTCATGACAGCGGCGCCGCCTTGTCGACGGATGCTGACGATGGTCATGGAAGGCCTCCCTTTGGATTTCGCCAACTACTACCTATGTAGCACATCGCGTCGGACTCGCCAACATCGTCGAGGGGCGCGGCTCGTCCGGCGTGAGCCAGCCGCGATAGCGAACGAGCCGGCCGAGGCGGAGCGGCAGCCGAAGTTCCACGTCGAAGCAGAACCGCCCCTCTTCATCCACCGTTTCGATCGCCTTGGATATCGGCGCGAGGCGCCGCGGCAGCGGGAGGGGGCCGACCCGCCACGCCCGTATCGGCATGCCGAGCACGCCCCGGGGGCCGACCGGCAGGTCGAGCTCGAAGGCCACGGCGCCGAACCGCTCCACCAGTCGGCCGGGCGTCGCCGAGGCCGACAGGATGCTGGCGAAGCGCCGGTCGCCGAAATCCCGCACCCATCGTTCTCCGCGCCGAACGGGGGTGATGTCGACGCTGACGGTGGTGCGGTCGGCGGCGGGCGGCAAACGAAGGATCACCGAAGCGATGCGGGCGATCGGGCCTTGCGCTCCATCGACCCTGGCCATTCCCCGCGCCCGAACGCCCCATCCGGGACGGTGCAGTCGACGCAGCGGCGCCGGAAGCAGCGCGAATTTCTCTCCCAGGATTTTCTCGTAGAGGCCAGGTCCGGGCCGCGCGAAGTTCAAACGGCTCGTGATCCGACGCCCCCGAAACTCCGCTTCGATTTTCTCGAGCGACAGGACGCCGACACAGGCCGACGCGCCCGGTCGGGTCAGCCGGCCGGACGCCAGGGCGCGCAGCGCCGCGAGGGCCGGCAGGGTCGGCACGAAAGGGCCGTCTCCGCCTTGGGCTGTCAGGGACCACAGGCCCCGGACGGATCGCCCCTCGCCGTCCATCCCGGTCGCCGCGACCGTCATCGCGCCCCTGTCCGTGCCGAACGGGAGGAAAAAATCCGCGGCCCCGCGGAAGAATCCGGCCATCGGCGAGAGGGACCGGATCAGCCCCAGTCTGACGGGCAGGCTCGCCGCCCACAGGCTCAGGTGCAGCACCGGCAGCTCCAGCCCGGCGCGAACGACCGCCGAGCCTTGGACGGCGAAGCGCTCCGGGACGATGTCGAGGTCGGGAGTCTCCACGAGGGAGAGCCATCGCCGGCCCACCCTGGGCATGAGACGGCGTTCCATCATTCCCCAGCCGGGCGCCGCGCCCCACCGCCCGCCGGTAAACAGCCGCACCGGCCTGCCCGCGTAGCTCAGGATGGAGCGCACGACCGACAATCCCCGAGGCGCGCGGTTCCCCGGCGAGATGGCGATCTCGACCTGGTCGACCCGGCGCCATCCCGCCGTCAGCGCGTCCAGCGCCGCGTTGGACAGGGCCGGAGTCGAACTCGCGCCGGTCAGGGCCACCACGCCCATCGCCTTCGCGGCGGCGTCGAGGACCCCAAAGCCCGCGACGAAATCCCGCGCGTCGGCCAAGTCGACATAGTGGAGGCCCGCGTCGATCGCCGCCCGCGCCAATCGATAGTCCCCGCCCTGAAAGGGACCAGAGGCGTCCATGACGGCGAAAGCGCTGATGGCTCTTAGGGCGTCCGCCGTCACGTTCCGCGCGTCCAGGTTCAGGGACGCCACGCGCGCGCGCCCACGGGATGGGGGCGCATCGTTGCGCCGGGCGACGAGGGCCGCCAGACGCGCCGCGTCGCGCCCGGCGAGAACGACATCCAAGCGGGTGGATTCTAGCAGGCCGGTGACCAGTCGCCGGCCGAAGACTCCGCCGCCGCCGATGACGAGAACGCGGAGCGGCGTCGGGGCAAGAGCCTCAATCAACGGGTGTCGTTGCCGACAGGATATGTCGCGCGAGGATTTGATCAGGAACCATGCAGGTGTCGGTGCGGCCAAACAGCTTGTATCGATTGCGCGCGACGAGATCGTAGAACCAATCGCGGATCGGCCTGGGAACACCCAGCAGCCCGGTCGCCCAGGACCAGCCGGGCAGCCGGCGCAGGATCTGGAGCCCGGCGTCGGAGCGCAGGTAGGCGAGGCCGCCGATGACGACGGCGTTCGTTCCGGGATTCTCGGTATCTATGCCGAGGCGGATGGCCAAGCTTCGCCCATAGGGGCTCTGGATAGGCGTGAACCGGAAACGCGCGTCGGGATCGCGGGCGGCGACGAAGCCGAACCAGGCCGAGCAGAGCACGCACACCCCGTCGTAGAGCACCGTGCCTTCGGGCACGCCAGCCGCCGCGATCGGCTCCCCGGAGGAGCGCGCGAGCCGGCGCACGCTCATCCTCCGATCGCCTCTTCCACGTCCCGCAACCGGTCCTTGCCGAAATACAGCGCCTCTCCCACGAAGAAGCTCGGGGCGCCGAAAACCCCGCGCGCCACCGCGGCGGCGGTGTCGGCGGCGAGGCGCTGCTTGATCGCCGGGTCGCCGGTGAGGGCGAGGAGGCGGTCGGCGGGGAGGGCGGCGGCGGTCAGGATTTCGGCGACCACGACGGGATCGTCCATCTTGCGCCCGTCCTCCCACAGGGCGGCGAAGACGGCGTCGACGTAAGCGCCGAAGACATCGAGAGTTCGCGCGGCCACGGCGCCGCGCATGATCATCAAGGTGTTGACCGGGAAATGCGGATTGGGGGCGAACCGGGCGAGGCCATGGCGGGCGACGAAACGGCGCATCTCCAGCGCCTCATAGGCGAGCTTGGCCGGGACGCCGGCGTAGGCCTCCATGGGTGAACGGTTGTTCGTGGCCTTGAACACGCCGCCCAGCAGGATCGGCGTATAGAGGAACGTCGCGCCGGTGCGCGCCTCGATTCCCGGGATGAGCTTGTGGGCGAGGTAGGCGTTGGGGCTGCCGAAATCGAACTGGAATTCCACTTGCCGCATCACCAGGACTCCGCGAAGGGACGAAGGTCGAGTTCGAAGGTCCAGGCGTCGCGCGTCTGCTGGTGCAGCCTGCAATAGGCCTCCGCGATCGAGGCGGGATCCATCAGCGTCCCGGGCGCCAGGGACTCCAGAGCCGCCTCGCCGCGCGCCGCCACGACCCGCTCACGGACGAAAGCGGTGTCCACCCCGGCGTCGATGACCAGATGGGCGACATGGATGTTCCGGGGGCCGAGCTCGCGGGCCATGGACTGGGCCACGGACCGGAGGCCCGCCTTGGCGCTGGCGAAGGCTGCATAGCCGACGCCGCCGCGCACCGAAGCGGTGGCGCCGGTGAAGAAGATCGAACCCGCCCCCCGCTCCACCATCCGCCGCGCCGCTTCGCGGCCGGCGAGGAAGCCGCCCTGGCAGGCCATTTCCCAGACCTTGCGGAACACTCGGTCGGTAGTCTCGAGGATCGGGAAATTCACATTGGCCCCGACGTTGAAGATCGCGACTTCCAGGGGCTGGTCGGCGTCGGCCTCCGCCATGAAGGCCGCGACCTCCTCTTCCTGGCGGGCGTCCAGGGAGCGGCCTTCGAAGGCGCCGCCGTCCGCCTCGATCCACGCCTTGAGCGCGGCCAGCCGGTCACCTTGGCGTCGGCCGCCGAACACGCGATAGCCCTCGGCGGCGAAGCGGCGGGCGATCGCCGCGCCGATGAAGTCGCCCGCCCCGACCAGGGCGACGGCGGCGTTGCGGGGCGTGGCGGCCATGGGCGAGGCTCCTGAAGGTCGGCGCGGCCTAGACCCGGTCGCGGCGGGCGGTCTCGTGATGGCGGATGACTTCGGTGATCAAGAGATTGAGGAACTTCTCGGCGAATTCCGGGTCCAAGTCGGCGGTGGCCGCCAGGGCCCGCAGGCGGGCGATCTGCTGGGCTTCCCGGGCGGGGTCGGCGGGGGGAAGATCGAGCCGGGCCTTGAGCTCGCCCACCTTGCGGGTGAATTTGAACCGTTCGGCCAGGAGGTGGAGCACCGCCGCGTCGATATTGTCGATCGAGTGGCGAAGCTCGGCCAGCTCGGGCGGGACCGGTCGGGCGAGAGCGGGTGACGGCGCCATGCCTTTAGGCCTCGCCGAAGACCCGCGCGAAGATCGCATCGACGTGTTCGAGGGGACGGGCGGGATCGAACAGTTCGGCCAGCTCGGCCTCGCTCAATCGCGTCCCGACGTCCCGGTCGGCCTCGAGAAGGTCGACGAAGGCGCCCTCGCCGCGCCGGGCCTTCATCGCGTTGCGCTGGACCGCCGCATAGGCGTCTTCGCGCGCGACGCCTTTCTGGGTCAGGGCCAGCAGCACCCGCTGGGAATGAACCAGGCCTCCCAGGCGATCGAGGTTACGCGCCATGTTTTGCGGATAGACGACCAGCCGTTCGATGAGGCTCGCCAAGCGGCGCAGGGCGAAATCGAGGTGGACGGTCGTATCCGGCGCGATGGCCCGCTCGACCGAGGAATGGCTGATGTCCCGCTCGTGCCATAGGGCGACGTCCTCCAGGGCCGGGACGACCGCCGCGCGGACTAGCCGCGCCAGACCGGTCAGGTTTTCCGAAAGGATCGGATTGCGCTTGTGGGGCATGGCCGAGGAGCCTTTCTGGCCCTCGTCGAACGGCTCCTCGACCTCGAGCACCTCGGTGCGCTGGAGGTGCCGGATCTCCACCGCCAGGCGCTCGATGGAGGAGGCGACCACCGCCAGGGCCGCGAAATAGGCGGCGTGCCGGTCGCGGGGGATGATTTGGCTGGAGATCGGCTCGGGGCGCAGGCCGAGCTTCTCGGCGACATGGGCCTCCACCCTCGGGTCGACGCTGGCGAAGGTCCCCACCGGGCCGGAGATGGCGCAGGTGGCGATCTCGAACCGCGCCATGGCCAGCCGCTCGCGAGCGCGGGCGAACTCGGCGTAGTGGCCGGCGAGCTTGAGGCCGAAGGTGGTCGGCTCGGCGTGGATGCCGTGGCTGCGCCCGATGCAGGGGGTGTGGCGATGCTCGTAGGCGCGCCGCTTCAGCGCCGCCAGGACCAGCTCGACGTCTTCCAGCAAGAGGTCGGTGGCGCGCGCGAGCTGGACAGCCAGCGCGGTGTCGTTGACGTCCGAGGAGGTCATGCCCTGATGCAGGAAGCGCGCCTCGGGGCCGACGATCTCGGTCACGTGGGTCAAGAACGCGATCACGTCATGCTTGGTCTCGCGCTCGATCTCATCGACGCGGTCGGGATCGAATACCGCCTCGCCGCCGCGCTCCCAGATCGCCTTGGCCACCAGCTTTGGGATCACGCCCAATTGCGCCATCGCGTCGGCGGCGTGGGCCTCGATCTCGAACATGATGCGAAAGCGGGTCTGGGCCGACCACACGGCGGCGGCCTCGGGACGCGCGTATCGGGGGATCATGGGGCGGTATGTAGCCTTCTCGCGCCGAGGGGGGAAGGCGTCAGGCCTCCCGCGCCCGGCGCTGGGCGGCGACGCCGGCGAGCTGCCTGGCCAGGCCGAAGGAGCCCAGCAGATAGTGGAACGCCGCCCAGGCGTAGAAGCAGATCGTGATCAGGATTCCCTGCCGGCTGGCGGTGACCAGCGCGGCGTGGCAGCCGGCCGCCAGAGCCGCGGCCGCGCCGGCCGGCGCCGCTCCACCGGGACAGCGCGTCGCGAACCGCGCCGAAGCGGCCGCGTCGCCGCCGCGCTCCCCCATCATGCCGCTCAGGGCGGAAAGGATGTGAGGCTCGCCCGGATGGATGAAGGCGAACTGGGCGAAGGCGTCGGTGATCCACCCGGTGAAGAGGGGGCCGCCCCCCAGGGCGATGATGTTGAGGAACAGGAACAATAGCGCCGTCGCCGTGGCCCGGCGGCGGGTCTCGACCACGTTCTGCACCACTCCGAAGGTCGGCCCCAGATAGGTGTAGTGGAAGATCCCCGGGATCAGCAGGATCGCCGCGGCGGTCCGCCAGTCCGCTTGGCGATAGGCCAGGATGTAGATCGGGGTCGCGATCGCCAGGCCGATCGCCGGGACGAGGGAATACCAGCGGGCGTCGCGCCGGCTCGCCCAGTCGCTGATGAAGCCGCCGGCCAGGGTGCCGGCGCCGGCCGAGACCCCGCCGATCAGGCCGAAGATCAGGCCGACCGTCGCGTAGTCCAGGCCGAAGGCGCGGTTGAAATAGGGCGGGGCGAACTGGCCCACGCCATAGCCGCCGAAGGAGGCCAGGGTTACGCCCAGGACCATGTTCAGCACCGGCCAGTGGCCGAACAGGCTGGCGGCGACCG
>JACDGF010000072.1 GCA_013815405.1 Caulobacteraceae bacterium
GAGAACGCCCGGCGCGCTGCGCAATGCGGCGGCTCCGCGCACCCGGCTCTTGCCAGCCACCACCAAGAAGGATCAGATCAACCCCGGACTCTCATTATGACTGGATGAGAAACGGGGGTCAGGTCACACTCCAGCCGCTCTTCTATCCCACTCCTAACAAGCATGACGTGGTTGATTTTCTCGCCTCGTTGCTCCGCATTGTCGGAATGGAGGATGGCGGGTGGGACCCATATTTGGAGTCACGAAAGGTTCTTGAGGACCTAAACAGCCTGCTAAAAATCCGCCTGCCGGCCCAGCGATTTCCGGACCAAGAGGCTGCGCGATGGCGGCTCGGGCTTCTCTTCTACTCGCACATCGTCGAGATCGATTCCGTGTATGAAGTGCTGGCCAACCTGCTCCGATACCATCTCGGTGTAGGATATAGCCCCAATCCGTTTTACAAGTATCTCAGCCCGAAGCAGCAAGCTGCGTACGCCAAACGCGGTTTATATCCCACAGAGAAGATCAAAATCATCAAGAAATTGGATCAAGATTTTGGCCTTCCAATTGGAGAGCTATTTGAAGAATTTTTTCAAACAAAACTTCGCAACCCAGTTGCCCATTCCAACTACATTCTAACCGATAAGGAGTTTAGGTGCAGGAAGGGGACTGGAGCTGTTGGAACCTATAAACTTCAGCTTGCCGAAGTGGACGATGCCATTACCAAGGCGAAGGCCTTCTACAGCGCGTTCTTCGGAATTGAGCATGCCTCGCGCACCGGCCTTGCGAAGGCATATGGAGGTCGAGCGATACCGTATGACTTGCATTATAAGGGCCTGATGGAAATGCTGGTCGACGGCGACGGTTTACTTTGCGGATTCAAGGTCCATTGGCCGAACAGTTCGGAGTCAGTCTACCGGCAGGGCGCGGACAAGTGCGAAATGACGAACATGATGCTCGGCAAGGATCTGAAGGTCGAGTTGTTCGTCGGCCTCTATGCTCGCACTCCCGGCGATTTCAGCCCACTCGTTGAACGTGAAAGCGAGCCTATCTACACGCCCCTGGCTGATGGAAGCGTTCCGATTTGGCGGCAAGGATACTGAAGCCAACCTTACGAAGACTTGTGATGACAATATACGTAACTCCCGCTGGCTTGTGTCGGCGGTTGCGGTGACACTGTACGAAACTTCGGCCCGCCCAAAGACGCGCCGGACTCGGTCTCCGGGTGCGTCGACCGCCACACGCGCCTGGAAGCGCGTGCGAACGTGGTTGACCTGGTATCGCCATGCGCCCATATTCCCGACGTCAACCTCAGGTGCCTACATGGCGTCCCGCTCCGCTTCCGCTGAAACCATCGGCTTCATGCTCGATATCGATCCGGTTCGCGCGGCGTTTCAAAGGCGCTCGATGGGCGCCCTCGGCCGCATCTCGGCGCAGGCCTCGACGGAAACCCTTACCGAAGCCCTGGCCGCGACGACCGATATCGGGACCTTGGCGCGTGTGCTGGGCGACGCGAACGTCCTGGGGGCGGCCGTGGCGGAGCTCGAGCCCCTCGCGCCGTTGATCGCTCGCAACGCCGAGCATCGCCTGGCCCTCTTGGGCGAAGGCGGTGGAACGCTCTCGGCTGAAGAGGTCGGCCGTCTGCTCGGGATCACGCGTCAGGCGGTGGACAAGCGCCGGCGAATGGACGGGTTGCTGGCGTTTCGGCGCGCCGGCGGCTGGCGCTATCCGCGCTGCCAATTCGACGAGGAGGCGCACGAGGTCCTGGCGGGCGTGGCCAAGGTTGTTCGGGCTTTTGCCGACGCGGGCCCTTGGGTGACCCTGGACTTCCTTTTGGCGGCGGATGACACCTTGGAGGGCCGAAGCCCGATCGAGGCGCTCCGCGCCCAGGGATGGACGGAGGACTTCGATCGCCTCCTGCGCATCGAGCGTGGTGACGGTTTCGGGTGACCCGGCGGCCTCGGCGCGTCGCGCGCGGGCCGTCGGGCCGTGCGCCACTTCCTCCGGCTCGCTTGAGCCAGATAATGCTCCCGCTGGATGTTGTTCCAGCCGGAGCGGCCTTGGCCCGCGTTCATCGCAAATCCAACCACCCGGTCTTTTTCGGCCCCGGACCGGGGAACGCGCCGACCTGGCGGTTCGACAGTCTGAGCGGCGCCTTCGGCGTTCTATATGTCGGCATGGATCTGGCGGGGGCGCTCGTGGAGACCCTGGTGCGAAACCCGAAACGCAAGATGGTGGCTTATGACGATGTGATCTCGCGCGCGTCCAGCGAGCTTCGCTGCTCGCGGGACCTGCGCCTGGTGCAACTCCATGGCGCGGGCCTGCAGCAACTTGGATGTGACAACGCCATCTCGACGGGCCCCTATGGCCCGTGCGGCGCCTGGGCCGACGCTCTTTGGGCCCACCCCGAGGCCCCCTGCGGCATTGCCTATCCGTCGCGCCACGACGAGCGCGAGATCTGCCTGGCGATCTTCGAGCGCCCGGACCTCCAGTTCATGGCGGCGGCGCCGATAGACCTGACCGACCAACTGCCGAAGCTTGCGAGTATCCTCAGCGGATATGGCAAGTCGATCGCACGAGCGCCGAGTTAGTTCCGGGGGACCCAATACGCGATCGACGGGCCCCTCGAAGCCGCGAGGCGTCTAATCTCCCCGGACCCACCGGGCCGAGCCCAATCTCGCGCGGACCTTGGGCAAGCTCGAAGCCGCGGGTCCGGTCGAAATCCGCCGCGAAGCCAAACGGCGCGTGCCCATGTCCCTGGCGCGGATCTTCCGGGTGGAAGTCGATCCCTTCGGGCCGAACGACCGGATCGAAGTGGCCTAAAGCGAGCGGTCGCGCGGCGATCCAGCTGCGCAGGGCGGTCCACATGGGCGATTGGATGAATTGCGGCCACGTACGGGCTCCGGCGGGATAGGCGGAGAATTCAGAGGCGAGCGGTGCCGGCCTCCACCGCGCCAAACGAAATGGACAAGCTCGAGCCGGCCGAAAGCCGACGTGCCCCACTTGAATGCGACAACGCAACAATCTATGTTGCACGGCGATGACAGTGAAGAGCCGCCTGACTCACGACCTCGCGGCGATCAAGGCGGCGTTCGCGACGCCGGCGACGTTGCACCGGACCCTTGTGTCAGCGCGTGACGCGGCGGCTCTTGGAATGGACGCGGCGGCGGTCGTGGCAGTGATACAGGCGCTTCGATACCCGGCGGATTTCGACAAAAGCGCCACCGCCCACCGCAATCCGCGGCAATGGCGCGATAGTTACAAACCGGTGGTCGATCGAACCACGCTCTATCTGAAGCTCGATGATGAAGGCAAATTCCTGCTCACAAGCTTCAAGGAGGCTTGATATGAACGAAGCAAAGACAAGGCCGTGTCCCTCTTGCGGAGGCGCCATGCGCCGAGGCGATAAACGGGAAACCGTGACTTACAAAGGCGAGTCGCTGCCCTACCTTCAACCCGGCTGGCACTGCGAAACCGGGGACGACGGGGTTCTGGAAGGTTCTGATAACGACTACCACGATGCGGCGCTGCATGAGGTCATGGCGAGAGCGAAGCGTTCGCCGATCTCGCCGCTGATGGTCCGCGCCGCCCGCGAGGCGGTGGGGGTTTCGCAGCGTGAGGCCGGACGTGTCTTCGGCGGCGGCCCCACCGCATTCTACAAATACGAGACGGCGAAGTCCGTGCCGTCCGGCGGCATGGCGAACCTGCTCCGCCTGGCGCTCGAACGCCCGGACCTCTTCAAGACCCCGGCGCGTGGCGCCTTCGACTTTCCGTCCGCCCAAGACGCCGAATTGTTGCGTCGAGCGATCCGCAACGATCAGCTGAACACCATCGTGCGGCGCATCTACCCTCAGACCGACAAGGAAAAACAGACCGCCTGAGAACACGGAATCTCCGGAATCTCGGGGACACAATGCGCAATTGACAAGCCTCTTCACTCCGAAGGCGCTGATCGGGTGGGTCAGTGGGATTTTTGACCCCCGGCCAATTCGCCCCATGGACGCGGAGCGAATCCGACACTACGCAGGAATCCACTACTCCCCCGGCGACTTCGGTTTCCGGGCGCGCGGCGGGCGAAAGCCCGCCGTTGCACTTTATGGGATCGTTTCCCGCTCTAAACGACGCCAGTAGGCACGTTCAGAAGGCGACGATCCGGCGAGGTGACGGGCGTTCGTTTTCTCCGGCTCACCAGATGGGGCGCCATTAAGCAGCAAGGCGTTGGGACCGCCCCCGCCTGCCCCGCGCCCTATCCCCCGCTCGTCGGTGCCCCTCACTGAAGCAGGCGCCTTGACGTTATACGCTGTCCGCGTATTCTTATCGATGTGCGGATCGTTCGGACCCAAACCTATCTGAGGGCGCTCAAGCGCTTGGCGAAGCTGGGCGCCACGGCTTCGGACATCGAGAGCATGGAACTGGCGATCGTCAGGCAGCCCGGCGCGGGCGATGTCATCCCGGGCGGCGCCGGACTGCGCAAGGTGCGGTTCCCCTACGCCCGGCAGGGCAAACGCGGAGGGGGCCGGACGATCTACTACCTCGTGCAAGGAGAGATGCTGCTTCTGATCACCGCCTACGCCAAGGCGGATCGGGGCGACGTAACCGCTGACGAAATGCGCCTGTTTCGGGCGCTGGTAAAGGAACTGATCGATGACCAAGAGGACGAAACTGGGCCTTGAGATCGAGGCCGGGCTGCGCGAGGCGATCGCCTGGAAGCGCGGCGAGATCGCGCTGCCCGTCCGGATCGTCGATCCGTTTCCGGCGGCGCGCGTGAAGGCGATCCGCAAGGCCGTCGCCAAGAGCCCCAAGGAATTCGAGCATCGCTTCGGCGTTCCGGCCCGCACCCTGGAGGGATGGGAGCAGGGCCGCCGCGTGGATGTCGCCGCCCGGGTCCTGCTGACGGTGATCCAACATAACCCGGACGCGGTGGCGCGAGCGTTGGAGGAGGCGGGATAGGGCGGACACGGTGGCCGCCATGAATCCCTCGCGCGGCGTGAGAGCATCGCCTTCGCAGTCTTCTGTCGGCGCCCGGCGTCCGGGCTCGTCTCCGCGCCGGCGAGCATGAGCGGGCTCAATATTCCGGTCCGGGGGCTGGGGCCCGAAGCGCTCGACGCGTTTCTCCTTTCCGAGCGCTCGCCGGCTAAGAGCATGATGCTCTCCGATCTCGACGGCTTCCTCACCGGGATCGCGATCGGGCCCGAGCCGATCATGCCCAGTGAGTGGCTGCCGCTCGTCTGGGGCGGCGAAGCGCCGGTCTTCGCCGACGGCCAGGAGGCCCAGGCCGTGCTCGGCGCCATCATGAGCCGCTACAATGAGATCGTCCGGGAGGTCGCGGATGGAAGCTTTCAGCCGATCCTCTGGGCGGCGCCGGACGGGATCGAGATCGCCGCCGACTGGGCGGAGGGCTTCGGCCTGGCCGTGTCACTACGGCCCACGGCTTGGGATCCGCTGTTGAAGTCCAAGCGCCATGCGCTGCTTCTCTTCCCGATCCTGGCGCTCGGCGTCGACCAGGGCTTTATGTCGAAATTCGGTCTCGACATCGGAGACGAAGAGGAGATCGCGCGACAGGCGCCCGCCATTCTTCCCGCCTGCGTGATGGGAATAGCCGAGTTCTGGCGGGAGCGTAGAACCCCCCGGAGCCAAGGCCTTCGTGAGGATCGCGTCAGGAGCGCCGCCCGGATCGCGGACAAGACCGGCCGAAACGATCCCTGCCCATGCGGGTCGGGAATCAAGTTCAAGAAATGTTGCGGCCCATAAAGCGGTGATCGACCCACATCGCCCAAGGGGCGCCCTCGACGTAATTTCCCGCGGTGTCACCGCATTCCATCCTCACCACCCCGGTTCCGCGTGCGAGGCGAGGCGCACGAGGGGCGGTGTGCCGGCGTCGGGCTTGGAGACACGCGTCTCGCGACGCTCAAGTCGATTTGCTCCATTTCCACCGTCATCCCCGGGCGCAAGTCCCGGGGATCCATGAACACTGGCGTTGGTCGTGGCCATGCGATCGCACGGGCATGGCCGGCGCTCGGGATCCTGGATGGCCGGGACGAACGCCCGGCCATGACGGTCTCGAGGAGGGGACCGGCTCGGGACCCGGCGGGGCCGAATTGGAGCCTTCATTTGGCGCCGCCAGGGAACGGATCGAGCACGCCGACGGTTCGATGACGATGGGGCCGCACGAGGCGCCGGGCGGCATGCCCGGCATCATCGGCGCCGACCGGCAAGGCGCCGCCTTCGCGCTCGTCGGCGGCAAGTCAAGGAGAGCGAACATGACCAGGATGACCACCTGCCTGTGGTTCGACCACGGCCAAGCCCGCGAGGCGGCCGAGTTCTACGCGAGCGTGTTCCCCGACAGCCAGGTCGGGGAAGGCCACGCCTCCCCCGCGGACAATCCGTCCGCCAAGGCGGGCGAGGAGCTCACCGTCGAGTTCACCGTCCTGGGCCGGGCGTTCATCGGCCTGAACGGCGGGTCGAATTTCAAGCCGAACGAGGCGGTCAGCTTCATGATCCTGACCGAAAACCAGGAAGACACCGATCGCTACTGGAACGCGATCGTCGGCAATGGCGGGCAAGAGAGCATGTGCGGTTGGTGCAAGGATCGCTGGGGCTTTTCCTGGCAGATCACGCCGCGCGTGCTGCTCGACGCGACGACCGACCCGGATCGCGCCGCCGCGAAGCGCGCGATGGAAGCCATGATGACGATGAAGAAGATCGACGTCGCCACGATCGAGGCCGCGCGCCGGGGCTAAGGGCCCGTTGGAAAATAGCTGAATCGAATCTTGGGTGTGTCTCTTAGCGAATGCCGTAGTATCCGACGCTTCGTCTGAAACGCCAAGAAGCCAAGACGCCAAGAAAGACAAGGCGCTACGCGCGAAGCGCCGAATTTCCTCCTTGGCGTCTTGGCGTCTTGGCGTTGAAAAACGGTTCGAGACCCGCGCGGTATCAGATCGTTCTTTTCCGAACGCGTCCTTAGACGCGCGGCTTCGCGGCCACCCGGGCCGCCAGCCAGGGGAAGGTCAGGCCCTGGGCGGCGACCGAGAAGAGGACGACGATATAGGTGGTGGACAGGATCAGGTCGCGGGGCCCCGCCCGCGGGATGCTGAGCGCCAGGGCCATCGAGAGCGCGCCATGCAGGCCGCCCCAGGCCAGGATGGCGGTGGCGCCCCGCTCGTCATGGCGGCGCCGGAAGAACGCGCCCCACGGAAGAACGACCACCAGCCTCGCCGCGAGCACCAGGCCGATCGCCGCCAACCAGAAGCCGGCGTGACGCGGGTCGAGGCCGACGACGACGAGCTCGAGGCCCAGCATCAGGAAGAGCAGCGCGTTGAGGATTTCGTCGATCAAGGTCCAGAAGCCCTGAAGATAGCGGCGGGTCGTCTCGCTCATCGCCGAGGCCACGCCCGCGTCGCCGACGATCAGGCCCGCGGCCACCGCGGCGATCGGCCCGCTGAGGTGGAGCGCCTGCGCCGCGGCGTAGGCGCCCATCGCCAAGCCTAGGGTGATGCTGACCTCCACGGCGTAGTCGTCGATCGCGCGCATCGCCCTGACCGCGACGATCCCCGACCCGAGGCCCAGGGCCAGGCCGCCGCCCGCTTCGACGAACACCCTGACGACGGCCTGGACAGGTTGCGCGTCCGCGCCTCCCGACGCCACGGCGAGGGCGGCGAAGAAGACGACGATCCCCACCCCGTCGTTGAACAGCGCCTCGCCCTGTAGGACCGATTGCAGAAGCTTCGAGAGGCGACCCTGGCGAACCACGGCCAGGACCGCGATGGGGTCGGTGGGGCTGATCAGCGCCCCGAACACGAAGGCCCAGGCCAGGGGGAGATCGAGGCCCAGCGGCCGCGCCGCGAGCCACAGGCCGCCCCCGACCATGAAGGTCGAGGCCAGGACCCCCAGGGTGGCGAGGGACCAGACCGAAAGCAGGCGGCGGCGCAGCTCCCGAAGGTCCACCTGCATGGCCCCGGCGAAGAGCAGGAAGGCCAGCAGGTAGCCCAGGACCGTCTGGGGGAAGTCCAGGCGGCGCAAGGTGGCCAGGGCCAGGCCCGCGGTGTCCGAAGGATCGCCCAGGCCTTGCAGCGCCAGCAGGATCAGGGCCCCACCCGCGCCCGCCAGGACCATGGCGACTCCGCTGGGGAGGTTCAGGAACCGGCTGTTGAGCCATCCGACCAGCGCCACCAGGCACAGGAACGCCGCGACGGTGTCGAAGAGGCTCATGGCGCGGGTGAGGCGTGCTGGCGCATCCGCGTCAATGCCGCCGCCGGCGGCGCGGAGGCAAGCCCCCGACGGCGTGACGGGAGCGCAAGTCGGCGGCCTTTCTTCTATATGGAGGAAGAATGCGGAGGGACCGATGGCCAAGGCCGTCAAACGAAAGCTGAAAGTGTTCCAGGCCCAGTTCGGCTTCCACGATTCGGTGGTCGCCGCGCCAAGCCAGGCCGCGGCCCTGCGCGCCTGGGGAACGCATCAGAATTTGTTCGCCGATGGCCAGGCCCGGATCGCGAACGACGCCAAGGCGGTGGCGGCCGCGCGCGCCCATCCCGAAACGCCGCTGCGGCGCGCGGTCGGCTCGAGCGACGCTTTCGCGCTCGAGCCG
>JACDGF010000073.1 GCA_013815405.1 Caulobacteraceae bacterium
TTGAGCCGGTTGGATCTGGCGGCGCTCGCAGACTCGGACATCCGCTTTCTTTTGAGCGTCGAGGCGCGCGATCCTGGGCTGGCGGCGGTCGTCCATGACCTGAAGGCCTACACGGGACCGGACATCCGCCTGGGCCTGCGCTATGCCGACCTCATTACCCAGGGAGACGACGGCCGGGTCCTGGCCGACCTCACCCGGATCAGTGTCCTCGAGCCGGAGGACGTCGCGGGCGAGGAGGCGGGGTGAGTTTGACTCGCCTCGCTTTCCCTTCCCCGTCATGATCGGACGGCCGTCCCGGTGATCCATGAACACCTTGCGTGGTGTGACCGCGCGATGCGCGGCCACGGCTGGCCTCGGGATCACGGGTGTCGGGACGAACGCCCGGCCATGACGGCCCAAAAAAATGATCACCCCCCGCCCCGAAGCGCCGCCGCCGCGGCGTCGAACTGGGCTTCTAGCCAGGGATTGACGCACCGGCAGCGGGCGACCACTTCGCTGGCCCAGTTCAAATAGTCGTCCCGCCGTTCGCGCGCCCATCCGGTCGGCGGGCTGGCGGCGAGGGCGCGGAGGTTGGAGGTCTTGTCGGCGATCTTGATCGTCTTGGCGCCGGTCGAGGCGTGGGCGGCGTGTTCGATCTGAAGCCGTTTGCGCTCCGCCTTGGGCAGGGACTTGTCGTCGGTCACCTCCGCCACGAGAGAGGCCACGCGCGGGCCGAAGGAGGCGGCGAGCTCGCCGGGGGTGGCGCCGGTGTCCTCAACCGTGTCGTGCAGGATCGCCGCGACGATCAGATCGGGGTCGGCTCCGCCGGTGGCCTCGGCGACCAGGGCCGCGACCTCGGTGAGGTGATTGATATAGGGCTCGCCGGCGTCGCCTTTCCGCCGCTGGCCGATGTGCTTGACGGCCGCGAAATCATAGGCCCGCGCGAGCGTGACGAGACTGTTCAAGGGACCGGCGCCTCCTTTCGTTCGCGCCTGACACCGCCTTTTTCGCGCCGCGTCAACATCGCGCCGCCGCTAACCCTCCGGCATCGAATCGCTGCTAGACTCCCGCCATGCCCAAGGCCGCCCAAGCCACCCTGTTCGACGACGCCCCGCCCCGGCGCGGGCCTTCCGCCTATTCGGCCAAGGACATCGAGGTGCTGGAGGGCCTGGAGCCGGTGCGCAAGCGGCCGGGCATGTACATCGGCGGAGTCGATGAGCGGGCCCTCCACCATCTCTTCGCCGAGGTGCTGGACAACGCCATGGACGAGGCGGTGGCCGGGCACGCCAAGCTGATCGAGGTCTCTCTCGGCGCCGACGGGACCCTCACGGTGAGGGACGACGGGCGCGGCATGCCGGTCGACCCGCACCCCAAGTTTCCCAAGCTGTCGGCGCTGGAAGTGATCATGACCGTCCTGCATTCGGGCGGCAAGTTCTCCGGCAAGGCCTATGAGACCTCCGGCGGCCTGCACGGGGTTGGGGTGTCGGTGGTCAACGCCCTCTGCGAACGGGTCGAGGTCACCGTCTGGAAGGACGGCTTCGAATGGCGCCAGATCTTCTCGCGCGGTCGGCCGACCTCGAGGCTCGAACAAATCGCGCCCAGCCGGCGACACGGCACGGCGCTCGGCTTCGCGCCCGATCCGGTGATCTTCGGCCAGGACGTCGCCTTTCGCCCGGCGCGCCTCTACCGCATGGCCCGGTCCAAGGCCTACCTCTTCCGCGGCGTCGAAATCCGCTGGCGTTGCGCGAACGAGCGCATCGCCGATGAGACCCCTGCCGAGGCGACCTTCCACTTCCCGGGCGGCCTGGCCGACTTCCTGGCCGAGACCACCAGCGGGATCGAGACCGTCACTCCCGAGCCGTTCGTCGGGCGGGTGGAACGCGAGGGCGAGGCCGGAGCGGTGGAGTGGGCGGTGGCCTGGACTCCCGCCGGCTTCGGCGAGGCCGACGGCTTCATGCGCTCTTACTGCAACACCGTGCCCACCCCCGAGGGCGGGACCCACGAGGCGGGCCTGCGCGCGGTCCTCACCCGGGGCCTGAAGGCCTATGCCGAGCTTACCAACGAAAAACGCGGCGCCGCCATCGCCGCCGACGACGTCACCGCCCAGGCCGGCGCCCTGATCAGCGTCTTCGTCCGCAACCCCGAGTTCCAGGGCCAGACCAAGGAGCGGCTCTCCTCCATCGACGCCCAGCGCCTGGTGGAGGCGGCCGTGCGCGACCCCTTCGACCACTGGCTCACCGCCCAGCCCAAGGCGGCCAGCGCCCTCTTGGCCTTCGTCATCGACCGCGCCGAGGAACGGCTCAAGCGGCGCAAGGATCGGGAGGTCGCCCGGGCCTCGGCCACCCGCAAGCTGCGGCTGCCGGGAAAGCTCGCCGATTGCTCGGTCCAGGCCGCGGACGGAACCGAACTCTTCATCGTCGAGGGCGACAGCGCCGGCGGCTCGGCCAAACAGGCCCGCGACCGCCGAACCCAGGCCATCCTGCCCCTGCGCGGCAAGATCCTCAACGTCGCCTCGGCCACCGCCGACAAGACCGTCGGCAACAAGGAACTGACGGATTTGATGCTGGCCCTGGGGGTGGCGGGTGGCGCACGCTACCGCGAGGGCGATCTGCGCTATGAGCGGATCATCATCATGACCGACGCCGACGTCGACGGGGCCCACATCGCGTCGCTTCTGATCACCTTCTTCTATCGCACATTGCCGGGCCTGATCCGCGCCGGCCGACTCTGCCTCGCCCTGCCTCCGCTCTATCGGCTCAGCCACGGCGGCAAGAGCGCCTACGCCCGCGACGAGGCCCACAAGGACGAGCTGCTGGCCACCGTCTTCAAGGGAAAACGCCCGGAGATCGGCCGCTTCAAGGGCCTGGGCGAGATGATGCCGGCGCAGCTCAAGGAAACCACCATGGATCCGCGCACCCGCACCCTGGCGCGGGTCAGTCTGCCCGAGGCCGAGGCGCCGGTGGAGGAATTGGTGGAAACCCTTATGGGCCGCAAGCCGGAACTGCGTTTCCGCTTCATCCAGGACAACGCCCGGTTCGCGACGGCGGACGTGGACGTCTAGGCGGCCCCGCCCCAAGCCGATGGAGATCTGGATCGACGCCGACGCCTGCCCGGTGAAGCCGGAGGCCTATCGCGTCGCCCAGCGCCATGGGCTGAAGGTCCATGTGGTGGCCAACGCCTTCATGATAGTCCCAGCCCACCCCCTCATCGAACGGGTGATCGTGGAGGCGGGCCCCGACGCGGCCGACGACTGGATCGCCGGGCACGTTCAGGCGGGAGACGTCGTGATCACCGGCGACATCCCCTTGGCGGATCGGGCGTTGAAGGCCGGCGCCGCGGCCCTTGCGCCCAACGGCCGGCCCTTCACCGAGGATTCGATCGGCGCCGCGATCGCCCAGCGCGCCATCATGGAACAGATCCGCTCCACCGGCGCGATAACCGGCGGCCCCAAGCCCTTCGCGCCGGCCGATCGCTCGCGCTTCCTCCAGGCTCTGGACGAGGCGGTGGGCCGCGAGCTGAGGCGCCGGCGATGATCGCCGTGACCGACGACGTGAATCTCGACGACACGGAACTCGAATTCAGCTTCGTGCGCGCCTCCGGGCCGGGCGGCCAGAACGTGAACAAGGTCTCCACCGCCGTTCAGATGCGCTTCGACGCGCGCCGCTCCCCTTCCCTGCCCGACGATG
Organism: Caulobacteraceae bacterium; assembly: GCA_013815405.1. Taxonomy (GTDB): domain Bacteria; phylum Pseudomonadota; class Alphaproteobacteria; order Caulobacterales; family Caulobacteraceae; genus Acaudatibacter. Next base: position 3,666 of record JACDGF010000073.1, read on the forward strand.
TGAGCGCGCGCCTTCAGGCGCTGGCCGGATCACGTCTCACCCGCGACGGCGTCATCGTCATCAACGCCTCCCGCCACCGCAGCCAGGAGCGCAACCGCGCCGACGCTGTCGAGCGCCTGGTCGCCCTGATCGCCAAGGCCTGCGTCGCCCCGGTCAAACGCCGCCCGACCCGCCCGACCAAGGCCGCCAAGGAGCGCCGCCTGGTCGCCAAGGCGCGCCGCGCGGGCGTCAAGGCGGGGCGCGGCAAGCCGGCGGAGAGGGAGTAGGCGAAGACGAGCGCTTCCTTCCTCCCTCCCCTTCATGGGGAGGGACAGGCGGCGAAGCCGCCAGGGTGGGGAAGTGGGGTCGACGCGCAATGTGGGGATGTCCCAGACATCCCCACCCGATCGCTTTGCGATCTGCCCTCCCCATGAAGGGGAGGGAGGCGATAGATTCAACTACGCGTCGTATCCGGGGCTCCGCCGATCCAGCCGGCGCAGGCAACCGGGCCACGCGAGGGCGCCGCCCATGCCGCCTCTCACCTGGCCGCGAACCGCATCCTGGCTGGCCTGCGAGGCGAGCAGGACGTTCTCCCGCCCGGCCGACAGCGCCATCACCTGTTGTTTGCAGGCGCGTTCGAGATAGAACATCGCCGTCCAGCAATCGCCCGCCGTCTTGCCGACCGCCAGGGTGCCGTGGTTGCGCAGCAGCATCACCGCCTTGTCACCCAGGTCCGCGACGAGCCGATCGCGCTCTTCGTGGTTGAGGGCGATGCCCTCATAGTCATGGTAGGCGAGGCTGGGCCGGATGATCAGGGCGTGCTGGCTGAGCGGCAGCAGACCCTCCTTCTGCGCCGCGACCGCCACCCCTTGGTCGGTGTGCAGGTGCATCACGAATTGGGCGTCCTCGCGCGCGGCGTGGACCGCCGAATGGATGGTGAAGCCGGCCGGATTGATGAACGAAGAGGTTTCCTGGCGGACCTGCCCCTCCAGGTCGACCTTGATCAGGGAGGAGGCGGTGATCTCCTCGAAGAACAGGCCATAGGGATTGATCAGGAAATGGTGCTCCGGCCCGGGCACGCGGGCCGAGATGTGGGTGTAGATCATGTCGTCCCAGCCGAACAACGCCACCAGGCGATAGAGCGCGGCCAGGTCGACGCGCGCGCCCCATTCCTCCGGCGAAACCTTGCCGGCCAGCGAGCCCGCGCCCGCGAGTGATCCGTCCGCCATGGCGGTTCCTCCCAAATCGGATGATCCTTTGCGAGCCGACCGTCGCGCCCCGAGGCTTTCCGGTCAAGAGGCCGAACGACAGCTGGACGGAACAAACCGGGAACTCTAAAAGAGGGAATGGCCGTCCTCGACTTGCGCAAAAAGCTCGCCATCCTCTCCGACGCCGCCAAATACGACGCCTCCTGCGCGTCGTCGGGGACGACGAGGCGCGATTCCCGCGGCGGCCGGGGCGTCGGCTCGTCCGGTCCCGGCATGGGCATCTGCCATGCCTATGCGCCGGACGGGCGCTGCATCTCCCTGCTCAAGATCCTGCTCACCAACTACTGCATCTATGACTGCGCCTACTGCGTGAACCGCGTATCGTCCAACACGCCGCGGGCGCGCTTCACCATTGACGAAGTGGTCGGGCTGACCCTCAACTTCTACAAGCGCAACTATATCGAGGGCCTGTTCCTGTCCTCGGGGATCATCCAAAGCGGCGACTACACCATGGAGGCGATGGTGCGCGTGGCGCACGCGCTGCGCCTGGACCACGACTTCCGCGGCTATATCCACCTCAAGCTCATCCCCGAGGCGAGCCCCGCCCTCATCGCCGAGGCAGCCCTCCATGCCGATCGGGTGTCGATCAACATCGAGTTGCCGCGCGACGAGAGCCTGGCCCGCTTGGCCCCGGAAAAGGACGTGGCGGGGATCAAGCGCGCCATGGGAGAGATCCGCCTGGGCATCGAGTCGCGATCGGCGCCCGGGCGCAAGGCGCGGGCGCCGAAGTTCGCGCCGGCCGGGCAATCGACCCAGATGATCGTCGGGGCCGACCAGGCCGCCGACGGCGAGATCCTGGCGCGCGGCGAGGCGCTCTATGGACGCTACAAGCTTCGTCGCGTCTACTATTCGGCCTTCAGCCCCATACCCGAGGCCAGCGCCCGCCTGCCCCTGCAACGGCCGCCGGTCCTGCGCGAGCATCGCCTTTACCAGGCCGATTGGCTGCTGCGCTTCTACGGTTTTTCCCGGGCCGAGATCGTCGGGGAGCGGGACAACCTGGATCTGGCGGTCGACCCCAAGCTCGCCTGGGCCCTGCGGCACCGGGGCGACTTCCCGGTCGACGTCAACCTGGCCGACCGCGAGCGACTATTGCGCACCCCCGGCCTGGGGGTGAGAAGCGTGGATCGGATCCTGGCCCTGCGCCGCCTGAAGCGGCTGCGGCTGGAGGACGTCCAGCGCCTTTGCCGCGGCGCGGACAAGGTCAAGCCGTTCGTCATCGCCGACGGCTGGTCCCCCCTCGCCCTGGCCGACGCCGAGCGTCCCCTCGCGGTCGCCGAACCGCGTCAGCTGAGCCTCTTCTGATCATGCGCATCGTCGAACTGGCCGGCGAGACGGACCTGGCTGGCTGGCGGCGCGCGGCGCGCGGGCTTCGCCTCGAGGGCGTCGCGCCCGATGAGGTTTGCTGGTCGGTGGCGCGGGCGGACCTGTTCGGCGCGCCGGATCACGCCGCCACCGGGGTCGCGGCCCCCGCGGATCGCGCCCTGACGGTTCCTCCCGCCTTGATCAGCCTGGCGGAAGGCGTCGCCTGCCATCGGTCGCCGGAGCGGTTCGCTCTTCTCTATCGCCTGCTCTGGCGATTGCGGGACGAGCCCCGGCTCCTCGAACTGCGCACCGACGGCGACATAGCCGCCGCCCTGGCGATGGCCAAGGCGGTCGCCCGCGCGTCGCACAAGATGAAGGCCTTCGTCCGTTTCCGCCGCGTCGACGGCGCCCGGCCGGAGACGTTCGTGGCCTGGTTCGAACCACCGCACCGGGTCGTCGAACGCACCGCGCCGTTTTTCGCCCGCCGCTTCGCCAACCTGCGTTTCTCCATCCTCACGCCCGACCTCTGCTGCTTCTGGGACGGGCGGGCGCTTCGTTTCGAGCCGGGCGTGGCGAAGCCGGATGTTCCGACGGTGGACGATCTGGAGTCCTATTGGCTCACCTACTACGCCTCCATCTTCAACCCGGCCCGCCTGAAGGTCGCGGCCATGCAATCCGAAATGCCTAAGCGCTATTGGCGCAACCTTCCGGAGGCCACGCTCATTCCCGGTTTGATCGACGGCGCCCGGCAAAGAAGCGAGGCGATGATGGCCAACGAAGCGAGCGAGCCGGCCCGGCGACTGCCGGCGCGTCCCACGGCGCCGGTTGGGCCCGCGAACGAGAACCGGACACCGGATACTCTGGACGAGGTCGCCGCCGGCGTGATGGCCTGCCGACGATGCGACCTGTGGCGCGACGCCACCCGGGGCGTGGCGGGGGAAGGCGCCGGCCGCGCGCGCCTGATGCTGGTCGGCGAGCAACCCGGGGACCTCGAAGACCTCGCGGGGCGCCCCTTCATCGGGCCGGCCGGCCAAGTGCTGGATCGAGCCCTGGCCGCCGCCGGCGTTCCGCGCCAGGACGCCTATGTCACCAACGCCGTCAAGCACTTCAAGCACGAGCCGCGCGGCAAGCGGCGCCTCCACAAGACGCCGGGGACCGGCGAGGTCACCGCCTGCCGCTGGTGGCTGGACCACGAGCGCCGGATCGTCGGGCCCCGCGTAATCGTCGCCCTGGGCGGGACCGCCGCCCTGGCGGTGTTCGGCAGGCCGATGCCGATCATGAAGTCGCGCGGCCGGCCGTTCGCCCTCGACGGCGGCGCCCAGGCGGTGATCACCGTCCACCCCTCCTTCCTGCGGCGCCTCCCCGACGAGCGCGCCAAGGCCGAGGCCTACCGCGCTTTCGTGGACGATCTTGCGGCGGCCCACGCCCTGCTCGCCTGAACGCTCCGCCGGAAATTTTTAGCGGCGGGAGGAACACCCGCGTCCGGGGAAGGATTTAACAGGCCGCCAATCCGCACCGTCTCATGTCAACAAAGGATACCGATGACCACCGACATCCAAGACCAGGCCGCCGTCGAAAAGAAACTCTGGAGCGAGATCGAGGACAGCCGCTTCGGCATGCTGGCGCCGATGAGCCCGCCGGGGGAGCACTTCCAGCCCATGACCGCCTTCGCCGAACCGGAGGCGGGAAAGATCTGGTTCTACACCCGCTCCGACAGCGACGTCGCGGTCGCGGCCCAGGACGGCGCCCCGGCGATGTTCGTGTTCATGTCCAAGGACAGGAAGCTGCAGGCCTCGATCAAGGGCGAGCTTCGCGCCACTCTCGACGCCCTGCATCGGGACAAGTTCTGGAATTCCGTGGTCTCGGCTTGGTTTCCCAAGGGCAAGGACGACCCCCACCTGACCATGCTCAGGTTCGATTGCGGCGAGGCCCAGGTTTGGCTTTCGGACGCGGGACCGGTAAAGTTCGGCCTCGAGATCGCCAAGGCCAACTTGACCGGCTCACCGCCCGACGTCGGCGGCCAGGCGACGCTGAAGTTGGGGTGAGCCGACAAACGTCCGGGGCGTGAGGAGGTGGCTGCGCGCCCTTCCTCACGCCTGTCCCGCTAGGCCGAAGGCGGCGGCGGCGGCGTCGGCGTGGCGCCGGTGGCCGGGGCCGGAGTCGTCGAACCCGGGACCGGCGCGCCACCGTAGGGGCCGGCGGTTAGCGGCTTGGTCTTGCTCCGGGGGGCGGTGGCCGCCGCCGGGC
>JACDGF010000074.1 GCA_013815405.1 Caulobacteraceae bacterium
GGGGTCATCTTGACGAAATAGCTCATCGGCACCGGGCCTTGCGGGGTGGTGATCTTCAGCCGGTCGAAGGCGGCGATGTTGCGCGCCTCCGGCGGAAAGCGGACGCGGATGTCCAGCTCGTCCTGGGCGTCGACCGGGCGGAACTTGCCCGCCAGCACGCCGTCGGTGACGAACTGGATCGCCTGGCCGACCGTCTCGACGTCGACCCCGTAGCGCCCCGCCGCGATGCGGTCGACGCTGAAGTTCCACTCGATCCCGGGCGAGGTGCGGGTGTCTTCCAGCTCGATGATCTGGGGATCGGCGGCGAGCTTGGCGCGGACCAGGTCCGCGGCCTTGCCCAAGGCTTCCGGATCCTGGCCGCGCAGTTCGACCTGGACGTCCTTGCCCACCGGCGGGCCGCCCTGGGGAAGGCGCAGCTCGGTCAGCACGCCGGGGGTCTCGCCCAGCCGCTTGCGGACGATTTCGACGATGTCGCGCCCGGTCAGACGCAGGGCCTTCTCGGCCTTGAAGTCGACGAATTCCATCTGGATGCGGCCGATGGCGTCGTTGGGCGGGCTGGAATTGCCAAAGCCCCCCGAACCGGTGCGCGTGCCCGACCGGGTGTAGACCGACTTGACGCCCGGGATCCCGGCGAGCCGGCCCTCGACCTTGGCGACCAGGGCGTCCTGAGCCTGGACCGACAGATTGCCGCGGGCCTTGACGTAGACGGTGGCGGTGTCGGGATCCTGGTCGAGGAAGAAGAGCACCTTGTGGGGCTGGACGGCGAACAGGCCGACGATCACCCCGACGGTGACCATCGCCGCGCCGGTGACGATCCAGGGGTGGCGGCCGGCCCGGTCGACGGACCGGGCGTACCAGCCCATGAACCCCTTCATCGAGCGAGGATCGCCGTGTTCGGATTTCTCGATCTCCGCCAGGTGCTCGAGATCCACGCCCTGCTTGCGGCCGGCCAGGGAGCCCAGCGCCGGGGTGACGATCAGGGCCACGAAGATCGATGCCCCCAGGACGAAGAACAGGGTGAGCGGCAGGAAGCTCATAAACTTGCCGGCGATGGAGTTCCAGAACATGAACGGCACGAAGGCGCTCAAGGTGGTCAGGGTGCCGTTGACCACCGGCCAGAACATCCGCTTGCCGGCGGCGGCGAAGGCCCCGGCCTTGTCCATGCCCTCGGCCATCTTGCGGTCGGCGTATTCGACCACCACGATCCCGCCGTCGACCAGGATGCCGACCGCCAGGACGAGGCCGAACATCACCATCTGGTTGAGGGTGATCCCCAGCCTCTGCAGCATCAGAAAGGCGAGCATGAAGCATACCGGGATCGCCGCGCCGACCATCAGGCCCTGGCGGACGCCCAGGGTCATGATGATGATCAGCATCACCAGCAGGGTGGCGGTGATCAGGCCCGATTCGAGAATGGTCAGGGTGTGGTCGATGAACTCGCTCTCGTCGAAGGTGTAGTCGGCGTGGATGGTGGCGGGCCAACGCTTCTGGTCCGCCGCGACCACCCCCTTGACCGCCGCCACCGTGTCCAGGACGTTCGAGCCCGGCCGCTTGACCACCTCCACGGTGAAGGCGGGCTGGCCGTTGAAGCGGCTGATGTAGGTGGGCTCCTTGAAGGTGCGGTGGACCCCGCCGATGTCCCCGACGGTGACCACCTTGTCGCCCGCGGTCTTGATCGGCAGGCGCAGGATGTCGTCGGGGCTCTCGACCACGCCGGGCAGCTTGACCGCGAAGGTCCCCTGGCGGGTGATCAGGTCGCCGGCCGGGACCAGCTGGTTGTTACGGCCGATGACGCCGGAAAGCTCCGTGGTGCTCACGCCGTAGGCTTCCATCCGCAGGGGATCGACGTTGACTTCCAGGACCTCGTCGCGGCCCCCCGAGACCTCGGCGCGCAGGACGCCGGGCAGGGTCTCCAGATGCTCCTTCAGCGCCCGGGCGGTGGCGTAGAGGGCGCGCTCCGGCGCCGCCCCGAACAGGGCGATCCCGATCGAGGGCTCGTCGCTGATGTTGGCTTCCTCGATGATCGGGGGCAAGGCGTCCGGCGGGAACCGCCCCCGCGCCAGGTCGACCTTGGCGCGGACGTCCTCCAGCACCTTGTTCTTGTCGAAATTGACTTCGAACTCCAGGACGATCACCGCCGTGCCGCCATAGGCCCGGGCGTTCATCTCCTTGAGGCCCTGGATGGACTGGAGCTCGCGCTCCAGGGGCCGGACCAGCAGGCGCTCGGAGTCCTCCGGGCTGACCCCCGGATAGGGGACCACGACCGAGATGAACGGCACGGTGATGTCCGGCTGCGCCTCCCTTGGGAGGGTCACATAGGAGTAGAGGCCGAAGAGGCTCAGGACCAGGGTGACCGCCAGGAGAACCTTGCGGCGCTTGATGGCGCCGTCGATGAGCGCGCTGATCATGCGCCCGCCGCCAATCCGGGGCCGGTCGCGACCCTCACCCTCTGGCCCTCGGAGACATAGGACTGGCCGACGGTGATCACCCGGGTGTCGCCGTGCAGCCCGCTGATCCAGACGCCGCGCGCCGTCTCCTCCAGCACCGTGACCGGGGCGAAGGCGACCACACCGCCGGGGCCGACATAGCGCACGCCCTGGCGGCCGGCCGCGTCCAGGACCAGGGTCGAGACCGGGACGAAGTGGGCCGCGCCGACGCCCGCCCCGATCCGCACGTCCGCCGACAGGCCCGAAGCGGCCCGGCCGCCGCGATTGGCCGCCGTCACCTCGACCCGGTAGGTGCGGGTGGTGGGATCGGCGTCATGGGCCGCGAAGCGCACCCGCCCGCCGATGACCTCTCCGGACACCAGCTTGGCCGTGGCCCCGGCGCCGACCCGGATCTTGCCGACATCCGTCTCCGGCACGTCGCCCACCACCAGCAGGGGATCCAGCTCGATCATCGTGCCGCACGACTGGCCGGGCGCCAGATAGGTCCCGACCTCGGCGTCGCGATGGTCGAACACGCCGGCGAAGGGCGCGACGATGTTCACTTGGCGCAGGGCCACCTGGGCCTGGCGCAGGGTGGCGGACGCGGCATCGAGGTCGGCCTGGTCGGTGAGCACCTGCGTCTTGGAGCGGAAGCCGCGGGAGGCCAGGCTGGCCGACGCCTGCATCTTGAGTTTCTTGGCCTCGAGATTGGCCCGCATCTCGTCGAGCGCCGCGGCGCGGGCGTCCACCGCCAGGCGGCACAGCACCGTGCCGGCGCGCACGAACCGGCCCTGGAGGATCGGGGCGGCGGCCACCACCCCGGCGGTCTCCGAGCGCACCACCACCGTCCGCGCCGCCTGGGTGCGCCCGCGGAAGGCGACGGTGTAGTCGTGGCGGGCCTCGGGGGTGTCGCTGACCTGGACCAGGGGCAGGGCGCCCGCGCTCGCCGCGGCGGCCTTGGCCTGGGCTTGCGCCGCCTTGTCGCCAAGGCCCAGCAGGGGGCGCACCAGCAGATAGGCGAAGATCGCCGCGACGATCACCGCGACCACGACGTAGGACGGCCTGAAGCGCATTGCCTTTTGAAGAGCCTCGGTGCGCGGGGGCGCCGCCTGAGCCGGGGCGCCCTTGGCGCCACGTCCCATCCGCGCCGATTGAACGGGACGGGGTTTTGCGGCCAAAGCCGCCATGGGAGCAAATGAAAACGCGGACAGGTTGGGGGCTTTGGACGCCCTGACGTTTGGGCGGGATCGCGCTACAAGATGTCCGTCGGCGCTTGGCGAAACCGGAGAGACCTCATGCGATACCTCCACACCATGGTGCGGGTCACCGACCTGGAGCGGGCGCTCGACTTCTATTGCGCCAGGCTCGGCCTGGAGGAGGTGTCCAGGATCGAGAGCGCCGCCGGGCGCTTCTCACTGGTGTTCCTGGCCGCGCCCGCCGACGTCGAGACGGCCAAGGCGCGGCGCGCCCCGACCGTCGAGCTGACCTGGAATTGGGACAAGGAGGACTACGCCGGGGGGCGCAACTTCGGCCACCTTGCCTATGAAGTCGACGACATCTACGCGACCTGCGGCCGATTGAGGGACGGCGGGGTGACGATCAACCGGCCGCCCCGGGACGGTCACATGGCCTTCGTCCGCTCGCCCGAGGGGATTTCGATCGAACTGCTGCAGAAGGGGCCGGCGCTGGCGCCCGTCGAGCCGTGGGCCTCGATGGCCAATGTCGGCGCCTGGTGACGGGCCGCGGCGGACTCAAAAAAAGGGGCTCCCCGGCCGAGGCCGGGGAGCGGAGCGCCTAGTAGATGTCGGACACGACTTGGGTGATCAGGCCGGTGGCCAGGGACATCAACACGATGTTGTTGTCCAGATAGACGTAGCGGTAGCCATAGGGCGCCGGTGACAGGCCGTAGAAGAACGGATCGCTCACATAGAACCGGCGATAGGCCACCGGCACGCGGCCCCCGACCCGCCAGCGGAAGCCGGCGTAGCGCGGATCGATGCGGACATAGCCGAAACCCGGTCGGAACCAGAATCCGGCGCGCCGGCCGTTGAAGCCGCGGAAATCCGCCCGGCCACGCCACCAGTCGTGGTTGTTGCGGTCCCACCGGCCCCGCGCGTCCTGGCGGTTGTCGATCGCCCTGGCGCGGTCGTGGGCCTGTTCCTGACGGTTGTCGCGCCGGTTGTCGTTCCGGTTGTCGTTCCGGTCGCCGTTGTTCCTGTCCCCCTGGCGATCCTGGATGGCGGCGGCGCGGTCGTGGGCCTTTTCCTGGCGGTTGTCCCGCTGGTCTTGGGCGAAACTCGCGGCGGGCATCGCCAGGGAGGCGAGCGCCGACGCGGTCAGTAGAAGTTTCTTCATGGATTTAGTCTCCGATGTGGGAAGCGGATCAATGTCGACCGCAACCGCCGCACAATGCGCGGTGGGCCATGAACCGACACTGAACGCGCCTGGCCGGCGTTTGTTCATCCAAAGGCCACGAAGCGCCTTATTTTGGGCGGGGTAACCCGGAGCTGACTGTTTTTAGCCGCCTCACGCCACGCCGGGGTTGAGGAACTGGTGGATCGCCTGGACGACCACTGGGCCTTCGCCGACGCCCGAGGCGACCCGCTTGACCGAGCCGGAGCGGACATCCCCCACGGCGAAGACGCCGGCCCTGGTCGTCGCGAAGGGCGAGGCGAGCGCCTTGCCGTCCTCGCCCTTGCCGGTCTGGACGAAGCCCTTGGCGTCCAGGGTCAGGCGCCCGTCGAGCCATTCGGTGTTGGGCTCGGCCCCGATCATCAGGAAGAGGTTGGCGATCGGGCGCCGCTCGCTCGCGCCGGACTTGTGGTCGGTGAAGGTGACGGCGCGAAGATAGCCGTCGCCCTCCAGGGCCGTCACTCCTCGCTCAGGCGCGGAAGGGTCTGCGCCTCCCGCGCATAGGGATCGCTCGGGTCGAGCTCCGGCTCGCTGGGGGATCTGCGCCTCGGGCATGGCGCGATCCTAGATCGACCATCCGGGGTTGGCGAGCCGATCGCCCGGGCGCGGTGGCGTTTCGCGCTTTGCCCTTCGGCTGGGTCTTGCCATATGGCTTTATATCATGTATTTCGCGCCAGATGACAGGAGATGTCCATGACGGCGCTCACCCGGGTCGATACCGAAGCAAGCCCCTTTTCGCCCGGCCCGCTCTCGGACGCCGAGGGCGCCGCGATGTTCCGGGCGGCGCTCAACCTTTTTCGGCTCTGGGGGGTCACCGACGATCAGGCGGCGAGGCTGCTCGACCTGCCCGGGCGGACCTTCGCGCGATGGAAGGCGGGAGATCCTGGCCGGATCGGCCGCGACGGCAAGGCGCGCCTGTCGAACTTGATGGGGATCCACAAGGCCTTGAGGATCATCTTCCAGGAGGGGCCGCGCGGCTACGCCTGGATCAAGGCGCCGAACGAGGCCTTCGGCGAACGCTCGGCCCTCGAGGTGATGCTGGGCGGCGAGATGACCGACCTGATGCGCGTGCGCCGCTACCTCGACGCGGAGCGCGGCGGCTGGTGATCGATCCGGCCAAGATCGCTTCGACCCGGGTCGAATGGCCCGGCGCCCGCCGGATCATCCGCAGCCGGTTCCCACCCGCCGACCTGTTCGACGACATCGCCGAGCCCGAGGACTGGCCGCTCCTGGCCGCCGCCGAGCAGAAGACCAACCCTCGGCTGATGGAGGCCCTGGGCGCCCTCGACCTGATCCCCCCAGGCCGCCGCGTCGTCGGGCCCGGGGCAGCCTATCTCATGGCGCCGTTCACCCACGTCAGCCCCGACCGGCCGAGCCGGTTCTCCGACGGGACCCATGGCGTTCTCTACCTCGCCGAGCATTTCGAGACGGCGCTGTTCGAAACCGTCCACCACCACGGCCGCTTCATGGCGCGCACGGGCGAGCCGCCCGGCTGGACGTCGCGGTTTCGCGAGCTGATCATGGACCTCGAGGCGACCCTGCACGATCTGCGCGCCGGCGGCCCCGCCGTCGCGCCAGCGCTCGATCCGGACAGCTGGTCGCGATCCCAGGCGCTGGGGGCGGCCCTGCGCGCGGCCGGGTCGGACGGCGTCGCCTATCCCAGCCCGCGCCACGGTGGCGGCGATTGCGCCGGGCTGTTCTACCCCGACCTCGCCCGCAACCCGCGCCAGGGCCGCCTCCTCGACTATCACTGGACCGGCAAAACCGTCGACCTCTACCGCGACGCGAGCGACGGCGCGGTCTTCCGGATCGCCTAGGGCCGCCGCGAATGTCCGCTCCTTTTTGTATCCGTCGGCTCGAATCCCGCGATGTCGCCTCGATGGACGGCTGGCTTACGATGTTCGGCGAGGCTTTCGGCGAGGCGGAGACCTACGGCGGCGCCCGGCCGGGCGAGGACTATCTGGAGCGGCTGCTGGGCGGCGACCGGTTCATCGCGCTCGCCGCCTTGAAGAACGACGCGATCGTCGGCGGGCTTGCCGCCTATGTGCTCGACAAGTTCGAGCAGGCGCGCAGCGAGATCTATATCTACGATCTGGCCGTGGCGGCGGCGCATCGGCGCGAGGGGATCGCGACGGCGCTGATCGAGCATCTCAAGACGATCGCCGCGGCGCGCGCCATCCACGTCATCTTCGTGCAGGCCGATCCGGGCGACGCCCCGGCCATAGCGCTCTACACCAAATTGGGCGCGTGCGAGGACGTGCTGCATTTCGATATCGCGGTCGGCTGATGTCGTGTGCGTCGAGGCGAAACGGATTCCCGGACTTGGTAATGTCAGGCGTGCTCAATTCTCAATCAGCCGCCCGTCATCGCGCGCGGCCGGCATTCTCGAGACATCGGAAGGAAAGGCTTGGCTCCCCGGGCAGGACTCGAACCTGCGACCCGCCGGTTAACAGCCGGCTGCTCTACCAACTGAGCTACCGAGGAAAGGGCCATCGCTGGAGGAGGCGCCTCTTACGCCGGGAGGCCCGTGCGCGCAAGCCGAGGCCGGCCGGCCACAAGCCGCCGGCCACAAGCCGCATGACAGGGGCGCGGCGGTGCGTCATAGTGGCGGGCGAGGGACTTCGTGGAGGGATGTGGTCATGACGTCCACACGCGTGAAATTGACCGGCCTGTGCGTTCTGCTGGTGGGCGCGGGGAGCGCCGGGGCGGCGATGGCGATGGGCGGCGGCGGGGGCGGCGGCGGACAGATGCCCAGCATCTCGGCCCCGCAATACAATGCCGCCGAGGAATACCAGAACGGCGCGGCGGCCTTCAAGGCGGGCAAGTACAAGGACGCCGCGCGCTGCTTCGAGCACGTCACCATGGCCCAGCCCAGGGTCGCGATCGGCTGGTACATGCTGGGCATGGCCCGCTCGGCGGCCGGCGACGCCAAGGGCGCGGCCCACGCCTATGAGAAGTCTGTCAAGCTCGACCCGGCCCCCATCGACGCCCATCGCGACTACGCCGTCACCCTGGCCAAGCTCAAGCAGTCGGCCAAGGCCGACGCCGAACTGGCCGCCCTCAAGACGCGCGCGAGCGCCTGCAACGAGACCTGCCCGGAGGCCGCCGACCTCAAGGCGGCAATCGCGGCGGTGGAGCAGGCGATGGCCGCGGGCGCCCCGGCCGCGAGCCCCGCCGCCGCCCTCGACCCTCCCGCCGGCCTGATCTTCGCCTCGGCCGGGGAGGGCGACGCGGCCTATGTGCGGGCGGTCAGCCTGATCAACGAGCGGCGCTTCGACGAGGCCATGGTCGCCCTGGACAAGGCGCAGGCGGCGTTCGGCCCGCACCCGGACATCCTCACCTACAAGGGCTATGTATGGCGCAAGCTGGGGCGGCTCGACCAGGCCGAACGCTATTACCGGGCGGCCCTGGCCGCGGCCCCAAACCATCGCGGCGCGACCGAGTACTACGGGGAGCTCAAGGTGATCGAGGGCGACGCCGCCGGCGCCCGGGCGATGCTGGCCAGGCTCGACCGCCAGTGCGCCTTCGGCTGCGCCGAGGCCGAGGACCTGCGGCGTTGGATCGCGCGCGGCGGCGACCCGGCGTGGCGATCGCCGCGGCGGGGCTGGCG
>JACDGF010000075.1 GCA_013815405.1 Caulobacteraceae bacterium
CGCCGGCCGCCGGTCGAGGACCCCTCCGCGCATGTGCGCAAGGTCACCCCCGGCGATCACGTGGACAAGCTCAAGCCCGCGACCATCGCGGCGCTGAACACGCGGCTGGCGCCGATCCTGAGGGACCATGGCTATGGCTGACTTTGTCGCTCGCGGCTCGCCGGCGGCGCCGATCACACCGGTGGTCATGTCGGGCGGCGCGGGCTCGCGCCTGTGGCCGGTCTCGCGCGCCGCAAAGCCCAAGCAGCTCCACGCGTTGACCGGGGACCGGACCCTGCTGCGGCGAACCGTGGACCGCTTCGCTCATGCGCCGGACCTCTTCGGCGCGCCCATCGTGGTCTGCGGAGCGGCCCACGAGGCCCTGGTCCGCGCGCAGTTCGCCGGCGATCCCGAGCCGCCACGCCTGATCCTGGAGCCGGTGGGGCGAAACACGGCCGCCTGCGCCGCGGTCGCCGCCTACTGGGTGGCTGGGAGCGAGGGCCCCGATCGGCTGATCCTGCTGGCGCCGGCCGACCACCTCGTCGCTTCGCCCCGGGCCTTCGCCGAGGCCGTCCGCCGCGCGGTTCCGGCGGCCGAGGCGGGCGACCTGGTGAGCCTCGGCGTGCGGCCGACCCACCCGGAAACCGGCTATGGCTACATCCGCCTGGGCGAGCCTCGGGGCGAGGTGTTCGAGGCCGCGCGGTTCGTCGAGAAACCCGACCGCGAGACCGCCGAACGCTACCTCGCCCACGGCGGCTATCTGTGGAACGGCGGCTACTTCCTGTTCCGCGCCGACCGCATGATCCTGGAGATGGAGCGCCTGGCGCCCGAGATCTTCGCCCGCGCCCGCGAGGCGGTGGACCGGGGACGGCCGATCGACGGAGGCGGCCTGGCGCTCGATCCGGCGGCCTTCGCCGCCGCCCCCTCCGATTCGATCGACTACGCGGTCATGGAGAAGGCCGGCCGCATCGCCGTGGCCCCCCTGGACGCCGGCTGGAGCGACGTCGGCTCCTGGTCCTCGGTGTGGGAAAACGCGCGGAGGGACGAGGGCGGCAACGCCGTTGTTGGGGACGTGCTGACGATCGACGCCCACGGCTGCTTCATCCGCTCCGAAGGGCCGATGGTGGCGGTCGCCGGCGCCCGCGACCTCATCGTCGTGGCGACCCCCGACGCGGTCCTGGTCGCGCCGCGGCAGGAGGCCCAGAAGGTCAAGGACATCGTGGCCAGGCTGCTCGCGATGAAGAGGGTGGAGCTGCTCTAGGCTCGGGCCGCCGGGCCATAGCCGAGGCGCTCGAGAACCCCCGCCAGGCGATCATCCAGCCCGGCGATCGTTCGCGCTTGAAGCTTCGCGCGATGATCGCCGGGGGTCACGCGCCGGATGTGGGCTTGCGGGTCTTCCCGCGCCGGGACCAGGTCGTTGCGGCCGACGACCTTGGCCACCCGGCGTTCGGAGACGGACAGGCCCAGATAGCCCAGCATGTCGAGCGCCCAGGCCTGCTTGTCGAAAATCACATCCTCATAGCGATACCGCCGGTGGGCCGGCAGACGGCCGAGGGTCTTCTCTATGAGGCGCGCCAGGGCGGCGGCTTCGCCGAGCACGAAGGCGTCGATGGTCATCGCCCTCACCTTGGCGCGGCGCCGCTCGAATCTTTCCAGCATGGCCGTGCCGTCGGTCGAGCCGGGCGCGCCGTGGCTGTAGGCCACGCTGTAGTAGAGGGATGTGAGGGCGTCGCGCGGGTCGCGCACCAGGAACACGGTCCGGTTGGCGGCGAAATCGGGAAGCGGCCAGGGCAGGTTCCGAAACCCCCCGTAGGCCTGCCCTTCCGGCTCGAAAGTCACCTCGACGTCGGCCAGCTCGATCCCTCTTTGGCGGGCGTCGTTGGCCGGCGCGCTGAAGCGCAGCCCCGCGGTCTGGCAGAGCGGCCGCATGATCCGGTTCAGGAGGGTGCTGCCGGACTTGACCAAGCCGACGATGAAGATCGAGGTGACCATCGGCGCCCCGTAGCACACTTCCGCGCCCGGCCTTGACGGCGCTCCGCCCGCCGGGCGCGCGAGGCGGCGGGCTTGCTGCTAGAAACGCCTCATGACTCACCACTGGCTGGTGGCCGGCGTCGGCCGATCCGGAACGACGGCCATCTACGAGGCCCTGCAGGCCTTCGCGCGCCGGCGGCGCGGGTTCCGCTATTTCTATGAGCCCTATCTTTGGGGCCCGCCGACTTGGGGTTCGAATTTCCGGCGCGTGGCCGGCGCCTTCGCGACCACCAACTCCATCCATGCCGACGGCCTGCGATGCCACCTCGCCACCCCCCTCTTCGCCAGCGAGACCCAGGAACGGCCGGCCTGCCATCGCGATTTCGTCCAGGGACTGTTCGAGGCCGGCGCGCCGGTCCTGGCCAAGATCATCCGCGGCTGCGGGCGGCTGGACGACTATCTGAGGCTGAGGCCACGGCTGAAGCTCGTCTTCGTGATCCGCAATCCCCTCGACTGCGTCAATTCGGCGATGGGCAACTTCAGCTTCTTCGGAGACGAGTTCCATCCCTCCGACAAGCCCCGCTTCCACCGCGAGCTCGAGGCCCAGGGCCGGCCGCAACCGGCCTTCGCCACCGAAGCCGAGGCGGCCACGGCCTGGTGGCATGAGATGAACCAAGCCGCGCTTCGCGCCTTCGAAGGCCGCCGGGACCGGGTGTTCATCGCGCCCCACGAAGCCTACGGCTCCGACCCCGAACCGGCCTTGCGCCTCTTGGCGAACTTCCTGTCGCTCGAGGCGCCGCAGACAAGGATGGGGTTTCTGGACGAGCCGGCCGGGCCGATCACCCGGCGGATCAACCTCCACGCCGATGACCGCGACCACATCGCCCCCTATCAGACGGCCTATTTCGACCTGCTCGAACAGGTGTCCGATATCCCGATCGGCCCCGCTTGTCATGCGGCCATGGAAAGGATCGAGGCCAAGTACGAGCGTCTCGAGCCCGGCGCCTTCGTCCCCGATATGCCCAGGGACGCCTCGCCTCTAGCAGTACGCGCCCTGCTGAGGCGCGAACGGGACGCGCGGCGGATCGCCCTGACCGGCATCGGGCGGGCCGCCGAAAGCCTTCGGCGCCTCGAGGCGGAGATTTCAGGCGGGAGTTCTCCAAGGGTTTGATCGGGGTTTCCCTCCCTGTGTCGCGCGCGCGGCCCCTTTTCCCGGCGCCCCATTTGGGGCACGTGCCCCGTCGGGGGCGGAGAGTCCCCGATGCGACACGTGGGCCCCACCGGGGTTGTCGCGCGCGAAACCGCCGCACCTTGGACCGTTGGAAGGACTTGAAGAATGAACCGCGTGCGGCTCACCAAGGAACTCGGCGGATTGAAGATCAAGCGGACCTTGTCCTCCGGCCGTTGGCTGCTGGTCTGCGACGAATCCGTCTCTTCGCTCTTCGACGAGTGGGAGATAGGCCCCGAACGCCGGCTTGCGCTCAAGGATATCCCGAATTCGATCGGGCAGGCGAAACCCGTCGATTTCGCCGTGGTCTGCACCGAAAAGCCCGAGGGAGCGGTCCAGCAGACGCTCAAGGAGCATGGCGTCGCCAGCGCCGGCCTGTACAGCCAGGTGATCCCCCGCTTGGCCGCCGGCGTGCCCGCGCGTTTCCACGCCCCCCGCTTGGAAGCCGGATGTGGAGTACGCCATCATGTGCCTTCCGAGGTGCGGCAGCACGCTCGTCTCGCGGGAATTGAAGCAGATGGGCGGCGGCGATCCGGTCGAGCATTTCCGGGGCTTCGTTCAGACTTTGCTTCGGGAGCGGGGAGCTGGACTGAAGCGGTTCGGATCGACCGGCTTTTCGTGAACGCCTTCGACGCTGGGGCGCCGTCGAGAATGTCGGCCCGCCGGTCTATGGCCGGGCCGGGCGAGCGAGGCCACGCCGTCGCCCCGTCGGGGGGACGAAGGGGCTTTTCGACAGCCATTTTTAAAGATTCGGCGCTCTGGGTCCTTGCGGATGCTTCGGCGCGCTGATATTGACCGCCGCCTACGAAGCTTCAGGAGA
The DNA here is from genome assembly GCA_013815405.1 of Caulobacteraceae bacterium. GTDB lineage: Bacteria > Pseudomonadota > Alphaproteobacteria > Caulobacterales > Caulobacteraceae > Acaudatibacter. The sequence continues at coordinate 3,999 of JACDGF010000075.1, forward strand.
GTTAAATGGTTGAAGAAAAGCAAGAGTTGCTCACGCCCGAGCAACAGTCGATGTGGAAGAGACAGCATCGCGACGACAAGTCGAAGTCGGCGTCGCCCGAGCAGAAAAAGGCGTGGAACAGGGATCTGCGCCAGAAACTGGAATCGATGAGCCCGGCCGACCTCGCCAAGACGCGGATGTCGTTGCAGGCCGAATGGGACGCCCAACCCGCCGAGCAGAAGGAAAAGAAGCAACAGCGGCTCGCCGAAAAGGCGAAGAAGAGCGCCGACAAGAGCCACGACGACGACGACGACTAGCCTGACGGCTCCGGGGGAGGTGGGAGAGCGCTGGGGCTGGAACCAGGAGAAGGGCCGTTACCTGACCCGGGCCCAGGCCCGCCATTGCCTCGATGTCGACGCCGCCACCATCGAGGCGCTCAACCAACGGCTGCCTCGCGCCCTTCCCCCGCCGCTCGACCTCGACGCCAGAGGCTTCCAGGAGCGGGAATTCATCCCGGACGCCGCGCACACGCCGCCCAAGGAGCTCGCCGCCTTCTATTATGAACTGGCGAAGACCATGAGCCAGCGCCGAGGCCTCGAAGCCGCCTAAGACGTACGAAGGGCGCTAACGTAGTCGTCGACATGGCGATCGGCCTCCAGGATGCGGACCCTCGGGTCGGCGAGGGCCTTGTCGCGCAGGGCCCGGTCCGGCGCTGGCGTTCACCGTGTCGGCGCCTCGGGAAAAGCCCCCCCCCAACCGCCTATTTTTCGATACCGCGAGGGTCGGCGCCGGGGTTAGAACCCCGCGCAGGGCTCGCGCGAACCCACCCGGAGCGGGCCGGTGGACCTTTCAGTGTCGGAGTCGACGATGAAGCGGATGATGGCCTCGCTGGCGCTGGCGCTGATCGCCCTTTACCCTCTGGCGGCGCGGTCCGCGCCCGAGCTTCGGCCGCCGGCGATCCCGGCCCGGGGCGCCTATCTGGGGGCCTTGGTCAACCCGCGGGGTCTCAAGGGATCGGGGTTCGACGAAAAGCCCATGAAGGTGCTGGGCCAGCTCGCGGCGTTCAACGCCCAGGTCGGCCGCCCGTTGGCGATCCTGCACGTCTTCTCCGGGTTCGAGGATCCGCTGCCGACGCGAACCTTGGCCGCGATCGACAGGAACGGCTCGATCCCGCTGCTCGACTGGCACTGCGGCAGCCTCGCCGAGATCAACGCCGGCAAGCACGACGGGGTGATCCACGCCTATGCCAAGGGGATCAAGGCGTTCGGCAAGCCCCTGTTCCTGCGCTGGTACTGGGAGATGAACCTCGACAAGCACAAGGCCAAGTCGTGCGACGCCTTCGGCAACGGTCCCGCCTTCGTCGCCGCCTGGCGGCGCATCAGGACCATCTTCCTGGCCGAGGGGGCGACCAACGCCGCCTTCGTCTGGTGCCCCAGCGGCCACGGCGATGTCGCGCCCTATTATCCGGGCGACGCCTATGTGGACTGGGTGGCCGCGGACAAGTTCGACAAGATGGCCTTCGGCGAACACGCGTTTTCGATGATGTTCGGCGGATTCATCGCCAAGCTTCCCCCGCACAAGCCGATCATGATCGGCGCGACCGGGGCGGCGGCGATCGACCAGGCGGCGTTCATCCGAGGCATCGCCAAGGACGCGCCCAAGATGCCCCGGATCAAGGCGATCATGTATTTCGACGCCCCCGGAAAGCACGGGTTCCAGCTGCAAGGCGAGGGCCTGGCCGCCTTCAAGGCCCTGGCGGCCGACCCGTATTTCTCATTCCGAGGCGCGCGCTGATCGGAGGCGACCGCGTCGTTGGACGCGCTGGCGCGCTATCGCGCGGGAGTTAAACCGCGGGGAAAGGGACAATATTTAGAGAATGTCGGCGGTGGCTTGTCTCGACCCTGCGTCGCCACATCCGCGCCCTCGGCGGTAACCTGCGGCTGACCGCCGAATTCCCGGACCGGCCCGCCATGACCATCCGCCTGGAGGGTGACAAGCCGGTGGCGGGGAGCGTGCGGAACGTCGGTCAGGCGGCTGATCGGGGGTGAATCGCGACCAGGCGCGGCGCTTCCGATCGAAAGTATTGTGGACCGGCGCATGAGAGACTAACCCTCGGGAAAATCGAGGTTGATGTCGGGCATGGTCGGGGTCGCCAGCGGAAGGATCGCCACCGTCGCGCGGGGCGACGACGACAAGGAGGCGCGCCTGATCGACAAGGTGGCGCGCGGGGATCTGCGCGCCTTCGAGGATCTGTACCGGATCTACCATCCCAGGCTCAGCCGCTTCCTCCTCAGCGTCACCCGCCGCCCTCAGCTCGTGGACGAAGTGCTCAGCGACACCCTGCTGGTCGTGTGGCGGCGATCCGACGGCTTCGAAGGGCGCGGCAAGGTTTCCACCTGGATCTTCGCGATCGCCTACCACAAGGCGCTCAACGCCCTGCGACGTCTCGACGAACCGCCGGAAGACCTGGACGCCGACCGGCGCGAGAGCCCGGACGCCGGGCCGGAGCAGCAGGTCGGGCAAAATCAGGTCAGGCAGGTCTTGCTCAAGGCCATCGGCGAACTTTCGGCCGACCATCGGGCGGTGGTCGACCTCGCCTATTTCCACGAGATCAACTATCGGGATATCGCCGAGATCATGGACTGCCCGGTGGATACCGTGAAAACGCGAATGTTCCACGCGCGCCGCCACTTGAAGACCAAGCTGGCCGGACAGCTGGCGGACTGGTTGTGAGGCCCCAAATGACCGGGCGCATCATTCCGTTGCATGGCAACCGGCACGCCGAAGCGCATGGCCTGCTTCCCTGGTATGTGACCGGCCGCCTGGGCGCCGCCGAACGCGCGCGGGTGGAGGTGCACCTGAACGGATGCCCCGAGTGCCAGGCCGACCTGAAGGTCGAACGCGCGCTGCGCGCGACGATCGCCGACCTGCGCATGGACGTGGAGCAGGACTGGGCGAAGCTTAGGGGCCGCCTGGAACGTGAGTCGCCGGCGCGCGCGCGCGCCGGCGGATGGCGCGCATGGCTCGGCGCGACCGTCCCTAGGTGGACCGGCGCGATGCGACCGGGCGGCGCCTGGGGGGCGACCTGGGCCCTGGTCCCGTCCCTGGGCCTGCTCCTGCTCCTGGCTGGTGTCCTGACGACTCCGGCCAGGCCGGCGCGCTATCGCCTCCTGGCGGCGGCGCCCCCCCCGGTGACCGGCAATATGGTGGTGATATTCCGCCCACAGACCAGCGAGGCGGACCTTCGCCGGATCCTCGGGGCGCATCATGCGCGCATCGTGGACGGGCCGACGTCGGCCGACGCGTGGCTGGTTCAGGCGCCGGCCGGCCAGCGCGCCGCGATCCTGGCGCGGCTCCGCGGCGAGCGCGAGATCGCCCTGGCCGAGCCGGTGGATTCGGGCGGATCCCGATGAAAGCCCGCATGGCTGGGCGCCTCGCGATCGGCCTCGCGGTCGGCCTGGGGATTTGGCTCGCCGGTCCCGGCGCGGCCCGCGCCGACGGGGCGGCCCCACCCGGCGCCCAGGCCGACGATCCCACGCGGCAGATCCTGGTGCTGCTGCGGCTCGCGCCCGAACACTACCGGCCGGGAGCCGACTACGGCGGAACCTATGGCGAGGGCCCGGCGCGCGCCGCCGACCGCCGCGCCGCCGACCATCTGGCGCGCCGGCACGGCCTCACCCTGGCCAGCGATTGGCCCCTTCCCCTGGTGGGGGTGGACTGCTTCGTCATGACCGTGCCCGCCGGCCAGTCGCCGGACACGGTGGCCGCGGCCCTGTCCCGCGATCGGGGCGTCGCCTGGTCGGAGCCCATGAGACTCTATCACGGGCGGAGCGCGGCGACGCCCAACGATCCGCTGTTTCCCGCGCAGCCCGCCGCCCGCGAGTGGCGCCTGACCGACCTGCACCAGATCGCCACGGGCCGGACCGTCCGGGTGGCGGTCATCGACAGCCTGGTGGAGCGGACCCACCCCGACCTGTCCGGCCAGGTGGAAATCGCCGAGGATTTCGTCGGCGACAGGCCTCCAGGCGCCGAGTCGCACGGGACGGGCGTGGCCGGAATCATCGCCGCGCGAGCCGACAATGGTCTGGGGATAGCGGGCGTCGCGCCGGGCGCCCGACTCCTGACGTTGCGCGCCTGCTGGCAGACGCCGGCGCGGCGCGGCGCCCCGCCCTCCAGCGTCTGCGACAGCCTGAGCCTCGCCAAGGCCCTGCATTTCGCGGTCGCCCACAACGCCCAGGTGATCAATCTGAGCCTGAGCGGCCCGGCCGATCCCCTGCTGGGCAAACTCATCGACGTGGCCCTGGCCCGCGGCGCCACCGTGGTCGGGGCGTTCGACGGCGACCTGCCCGGCGGCGGCTTCCCCGCCTCGCATGCGGGGGTGGTGGCGGTGGCCGACGAGTCGCTCAGGCCCCGGCCGGCGGGCGTCTTCGTCGCCCCGGGCCACGACGTGCCGACGACCCAGCCC
>JACDGF010000076.1 GCA_013815405.1 Caulobacteraceae bacterium
TTCCCGCGCCGCCGGCGCCGTTGGCCGCAGACTCCGCGCCGTCTTCGGTGAGCGCCCATCCCGGCCGCGGCCAGGGGTTCTGGGCCCTGACCTTGGGCTCGGTGGGCGTGGTCTTCGGCGATATCGGCACCAGCCCGCTCTACGCCATGCGTGAAGCCCTGGCCCACGCCCGTAACGGCGGCGCTCATGAGGCCTCGATCCTGGGCGTGGTGTCCCTGATCATCTGGGCCCTGACCCTGATCGTCACGGTCAAGTACGTCATCTTCCTGATGCGCGCGGACAACAACGGCGAAGGCGGCACCCTGGCGCTGATGGCCCTGGCCCAGCGCGCCGTCGGCAAGCGCTCGCTGGTCCTGTTGTTCATGGGCATGGCGGGCGCCTCGCTCTTCTACGGCGACGGAATCATCACCCCGGCGATCTCGGTGATGTCGGCGGTCGAGGGGGTGAAGGAGGCGCCGGGAATCGGCCACCTGCTGCACCCCTACGTCCTACCGATTTGCGCCGGCATCCTGATCGCCCTCTTCCTCGTCCAGGCCAGGGGCACGCACAGGGTCGCGACCCTGTTCGGTCCGATCACCGCCGTCTGGTTCCTGGTCCTGGGCGCCCTGGGGCTGATGCATCTGGCCGACGACCTGTCGGTGTTCCGCGCGCTCAATCCGCTCTACGGCGCCCGCTTCCTGTGGGAGAACGGCTTCCTGGGCTTCATCGTGCTCGGCAGCGTCTTCCTGGCCGTGACCGGGGCGGAGGCGCTCTATCTGGACATGGGCCATTTCGGCAAATCGCCGATCCGCCTGGCGTGGCTGGCCCTGGTCTTCCCCTGCCTGACCTTGAACTATCTTGGGCAGGGCGCCCTGGTGCTGCATCATCCGGCCGCCGCCCACAATCCGTTCTGGGCCATGGCCCCCGGCTTCGCCTATTGGCCGATCCTGATGCTGGCGACGGCCGCGACGGTGATCGCCAGCCAGGCGGTGATCTCCGGGGCCTTTTCCATGACCCAGCAGGCGGTCCAGCTGGGGCTCTTCCCGCGCATGAACATCCGGCCGACGTCCGAGCATCAGGCGGGCCAGATCTATGTTCCGTTCGTCAACACCGCCCTGATGATCGGGGTTCTGCTGCTGGTCGGGCTCTTCCAGACCTCCAGCCGCCTGGCCTCGGCCTATGGCATCGCGGTCACCGGCTCGATGTTCGTCGACACCCTGCTGGCCTATGTGGTGGTGCGCCGCAAGTGGAAGTGGAGCCTGCCGCGGACCGCCTGCCTGCTGGTTCCCCTGGCCCTGGTCGACACCACCTTCATCTCATCGAACCTGCTGAAGATCCCCGACGGCGCCTGGATGCCCCTGACCCTGGGGGCCGGGTTCGTTGTCGTCATGTGGACCTGGACGCGGGGCGCGCGCGTGCTCACCGAAAAGACCCGGCGCGACAGCATTCCGCTGATCGACGTGATCGAGATGCTGCGCCGCCGGCCGCCCAACCGCTCCAAGGCGACGGCGATCTTCCTCACCTCCGACCCCGACATGGCTCCCCTGGCCCTGATGCATAATCTCAAGCACAACATGGTGCTGCACCGGGAAAACATCATCATGACGGTGCGGACCGCCCGAACGCCCAGGGTCGCCGACGCCGACCGGGTCCAGATCGAGGAGGTCAACGAGGACTTCAAGAAGGTCCGGGTGACCTATGGCTTCATGGAAAGCCCCAACATCCCCCGCGCCCTGCGCATCTGCCGCAAGCGCGGGCTGAAGTTCGACATCATGGCGACGAGCTTCTTCCTGGGGCGCCGCTCCCTGGTCCCCGCGGCCCGCTTCAGCGCCATGCCGCTGTGGCAGGATCGGCTCTTCATCTTCCTGATGCGCAACGCAGCCAACCCCACCGACTTCTTCCACATCCCCCCCGACCGGGTGGTGGAACTGGGGACGCAGGTGACGGTGTAGGGGCGCCGGCGCCGGGATCACACCTATTCCGCGTGCTCCATCGCCTTGCGGAGTACGGCGTTGATGCGGCTCTGCCAGAGACGCCCGCCGGCCTTGAAATAGGCGACGATGTCCGGGTCGAGGCGCAACGTTTGCAGCAGCTTCCTTGGCTTCTTTCCTCGCCCGCGCAGCCTCGCAACGGTCCTCGGGAAAGCCGCGAGAACTTCTGGCGGCAGGGATTCCGGCCCCTTGGCTCGCGCGAAATCCTCGGGGGTCCATTCGGGATTGTCGGGGTCGGTGAGGTCCGGTTCGGGCAACGCCGCAAGACGCGCTTCGATTCGCCGGATTTCTCTAGGGGTGAGCAACATGCCTTCGGAACTCCTTCAGCCGCGCCCGCCGGAGGCTGATGGCGCGCATCGTTGAACCTCGCAGAGTAAAGGCGAGGCAATAGGCCGTGCCATCCAGAACGCCGAAGGCCCGATATCGGCCTTCTCCGTAGTCCTGACGCTGGTCCGGCTCGATCGCGAAGATTACCAGTTCGGCCGCCCGACCCAGCGAAACGCCATGCTTGGCGAAGTTGACGGCGTCCTTGGCGAGGTCGAACTCGATCTTCACGACAGACAGTAGCAACAATCTGCCTTACCGACAACAATCGGCGATGGCGAAGACAGGCGCCCACGTCGACCGCGCGCTCACTTCCTCGGCCTATCGTCCCGTCGGAATGTCCTTGAACGCCACGCTCTTGTCCAGGCGCACGTCTTGGGGCAGGCCGAGCACCCGCTCGGCGATGATGTTGCGCAGGATTTCGTCGGTGCCGCCGGCGATGCGCAGGCCCGGCGCGCTCATCAGGGCGGTCTGGAAGGCGCCCCCCAGCGGCGCGAGCCGGGGGTCGCTGATGATCCCGAACTGGTCCTCCAGCTCCAGGGCGGCGGCGGCCATGTCCTGCATCAGGGTGGCGGAGACGACCTTGCCGATGGAGCTTTCCGGCCCCGGCGTCTGGCCGCGCGAGAGGGCGGTCATGGTGCGGTAGCGGGTGTATTTGAGTCCCTCGGCCTGGACGTACCAGTCGGCGATCTTCTCGCGCAGGCCGGCGTCCCTGATCGCCGGGCCGGCCAGGGTGGCGATCTCGCCGGCTAGCTTGAGGACCTGGCGATGGCCGGCCCCGCCGCCGCCGCCGATCGCCAGGCGCTCGTTCATCAGGGTGACCAGGCTGACGCGCCAGCCCTCGCCCACCTCGCCGATGCGCTGGGAATCCTTGATCCGCAGGTCGGTGAAATAGACCTCGTTGAAGTTGGAGGCCCCGGACATCTGGTGGATCGGCCGCACCTCGACGCCCGGCGCCTTCATGTCGATCCAGAACATGGTCAGGCCCTTGTGCTTGGGGGCGTCCGGATCGGTGCGGGCCAGCAGCAGGCCGAAGTCGGAATAATGGGCGCCCGAGGTCCACACCTTCTGGCCGTTGATCACCCAGTCCTCGCTGTCACGCACGGCGCGGGTCCGCGCCGCCGCCACGTCCGAGCCGGCGGCCGGTTCGCTGAACAGCTGGCACCAGATCTCTTCCCCGCGTGCGGCGGGCCGCACGAAGCGCTCCTTGTCGGCCTCGTTTCCCGCGGTCATCACCGTGGGCACGCACATCCCAAGGCCGATGGCGAAGGGGTTCGCGGGCGTCTCGAAGCGGGCTTCTTCCTGGCCGAAGATCACCGACTGCCAAGCCGCGCCGCCGCCCCCGCCCCATTGCTTGGGCCAGGTGATGCAGGCGTAGCCGGCGTCGGCCTTCTCGCGTTGCCAGGCGCGGGAGGCGTCCATGCTGACCGGGTCGTCCAGGCCGTTGTCGATCTTGCCCGTCGGCCGTGGCGCATGGGCCTGGAGCCAGGCGCGGGCCTCCGCGCGATAGGCGGCTTCCTCGGGTGTGTCGTTGAAATCCATGGCGCGGGGTCCTTCAAGCGGCGTTGCGGCGTTCGAGCTGGCTGACCAGGCGTTCCTTCCAGGCCTTGGCGCCCCCGGCGACCAAGCCCAGCTGCTGGGCGCGGCGATAGAAGAGGTGGCAGTCCACGTCCCAGGTGAAGCCCATGCCGCCGTGGGTCTGCAAATTCTCCTTGGCGGCGAACCAGAAGGCCTCGCTGGCCGAAACCCGCGCGGCGGCCGCGGCCACGGGCAGTTCGGCGGCGCCGGCGCTCAAGGCCCAGGCGCCGTAGTAGGCGTTGGAGCGGGCCAGCTCGGTCTTGATGTAGATGTCGGCCAGCTTGTGCTTGATCGCCTGATAGCTGCCGATCGGCCGCCCGAAGGCGTAGCGGCCGAGCGCATAGTCCCGGCCCATTTCCAGGGCGCGGTCGGCGCCGCCCACCTGTTCGAAGGCCAGAAGCACGGCGGCGCGGTAGAGCACCGCCTCGGCCAGGGCCATGCCTTCGCCCGGCTCACCCAGGGGTTCGGCGGCGGCGCCGCTAAAGCTCAATCGCGCGGCGCTTCGGGTCGGATCGAGGGTCTGGAGGGTTTCGCGGGCGACGCCGGGGCCGGCCAGCTCCACGAGGAAGAGGCTCGTCCCGCCCGCGTCCCTGGCCACGACCACGGCCAGATCGGCGACGTCGCCGTCGGTGACCGGGATCTTGACCCCGGTGAGCTTGCCGGCCTCAACCCGCGCCTGGATCTGAGCCTCCGTCAGCACGCCCGGCCGCTCCACGGTGGCGAAGCAGCCGATCGCCTCGCCGGCCGCAATCTTCGGCAGCCATCGGGCCTTCTGGTCCGGGGAACCGGCCAGCATCAGGGCCTCGGCGAGGAAATAGACGGTCGAGGAAAAAGGGATCGGCGCCAGGCAGCGGCCCAGCTCCTCTGCGATCGCACAAAGCTCGATATGGCCCAGGCCGAGGCCGCCGTGCTCCTCGGGGATCGCCGCGCCCAGCCAGCCCTGCTCGGTGACCGCCTTCCACAGGGCCGCGTCATGGGATTTGGCCGGGTCGTCCAGAACGCCGCGCACCACGGCCATCGAACAGCGGGCGTCGAGAAACTTTCGGGCCTCGCTCTTGAGGAACTTCTGGTCGTCGGAAAAATCGAAATTCATCACCCATCCCGCCAGTCGCGCGCCCTCGAGAGGCGCCGGGCAAGGATAGCGGCCTTTGGCGGCGGGGAAAGGCTGACGAAGGGTCAAGGGGTGTCGCTTTTTCCCGCCGGCCGCGTGGCGTCGGCGGCGACCGGACGGTAAACCCCGCCCATGCCGACCCAAGCGCCCGCGCCGACCCTCCTCGCCGACTATCGCCCGCCCGCCTTCCTGATCGACGAGGCCCACCTCGACTTCGATCTCGCGCCGACCGCCACGCGGGTCAAGGCGCGCCTGGCGATCCGCCGCAACGGCGATCACGCCGAGCCGCTGAGGCTGAACGGCGAGCGGCTGACGCCGATTTCCGTAGCGGTGGACGGGCGGGCCCTCTCTTCGGCCGAGCGTGAGATCGACGCCGAGTGGCTGGCGATTCCAGGCGTGCCGGACGCCTTCGTCCTGGAGACGGAGGTCGAGATCGACCCGAAAGGCAATTCGGCCTTGGAAGGCCTCTACATATCGGGCGGCCGCTTCTGCACCCAGTGCGAGGCCGAGGGCTTTCGCAAGATCACCTGGTTCGCCGACCGGCCCGACGTGATGGCGCGCTTCACCGTCCGCGTCGAGGCGCCCGCCGACTACCGTCATCTGCTCTCCAACGGCAATCGGATCGAGGCGGGCGAGGCGGGGGACGGTCGCCACTACGCGGTATGGCGCGATCCCTTTCCCAAGCCTTGTTATCTCTTCGCCATGGTGGCCGGTGAATTGGACGTTCTCGAAGACACCTTCGTCACCGCGAGCGGTCGCCGGGTCGATCTGCGCGTCTTCGTCGACCTGGGCATGGCGCCGCGCGCCGCCTACGCCATGGACTCGCTGAAACGGGCCATGCGCTGGGATGAGGAAACCTTCGGCCGGGAATACGACCTGGATCTGTTCATGATCGTGGCGGTGCGGGATTTCAACTTCGGGGCGATGGAGAACAAGGGCCTCAACATCTTCAACTCGTCCCTGCTTCTCGCCGATCCGGAAACGGCGACAGACGCGGACTACGAACGCATCGAAGGCGTGGTGGCGCACGAGTACTTTCACAACTGGACCGGCAACCGGATCACTTGCCGCGACTGGTTCCAGCTGTGCCTCAAGGAGGGGCTGACCGTCTTCCGCGACCAGAGTTTCTCCGCCGAACAGCGCGGCGAGGCGGTGCAGCGGATCAAGGAGGTCAAGGCGCTTCGGGCCCGGCAGTTTTCCGAGGACGCGGGCCCCCTGGCCCACCCGGTGCGGCCGGCGAGCTATCTGAAGATCGACAATTTCTACACCGCGACGATCTATGAGAAAGGCGCGGAGATCATCCGGATGCTGAAGACCCTAGTGGGCGACGCGGACTTCCGCCGTGGCACGGATCTCTATTTCGAGCGCTGGGACGGGTGCGCCACGACCGTCGAGGCCTTCATCGAGTGCTTCGCCGAGGTTTCGGCCAAGGACCTGACCGCCTTCTTCGCCTGGTACGAACAGGCCGGCACGCCACGGGTGAGCCTCGAGACGCGGTATGACGCCGTGGCGGGGGCGCTGGATTTGATCCTCGGCCAGAGCACCGCGCCGACCCCTGGCCAGCCGGACAAGGGGCCGCTGCCGATCCCGGTGGCGCTCGGCCTGATCGACGAGGACGGGCGGCCGCTGCGCGAGACCGAGGTCATCGTTCTTGATTCGGCCGAGCGACAGATCCGATGGACCGGGATCGACCGCCCTCCGGTGGTTTCGGCCCTGCGCGGGTTTTCGGCGCCGGTGATTCTCGATAACGCCGCTCCGGCCAAGGACGCCTATGCCCTGTTGGCCGCCGATCCGGATCTCTTCAACCGCTGGGAGGCGGGCCAGAACCTGGCCCGCGATCTGATCCTGGCGATGGCCGGTGGGCGGCCCGACGAGGTGGGGGAGGAGCGCCTCGCCGAAGCCATGGGCCGCTCGCTGGACGATCAGGCGGCCGACCCCGCCTTCAAGGCCCTGCTGATGGCCCTGCCGTCGGAGTCCGACCTGGCGCTGGCCAGCGCGCCCGCCGACCCAGCCGCGATCCACGAGGCGCGCGAGGCCCTGCGCATGCGCCTGGCGGTCCACCTGGGCGATCGGTTGCGATACCTCCACATCGGGCTTCAGGATATCGGGGAATTCTCCCCCGGCGCCCGGGACGCCGGCCGCCGGGCCCTGCGCAACGCGGCCTTGGAACTGTTGGCGGCCGACCCGCACACCCTCAACCGCGACCATGCCCTCGGGCATCTCGAAGCGGCCGCCAACATGACCGATGCCATGGGCGGCCTCGCCGCCCTCATGCTGCTGGGGGGCGAAGACTTCGAGACGGCCCTTATGACGTTCTACGAACGCTGGAAGGACGAGCCCCTGGTGATCGACAAATGGTTCGCCTTGCAGGCCCGGGATACCGCCGAGGGGGCGCTGGCGCGAGTGGTCGGCCTGACCGCCCATCCCGCCTTCGATGAGCGAAACCCCAACCGCCTGCGCGCGCTCGTCGGGACCTTCGCGGCCGCCAACCCGGCCCGGTTCCACGATCCCGCCGGCGGCGGCTATCGTTTCCTCGCCGACCGGATCCTGGCCGTGGACGCCTTCAACCCGACGGCCGCCGCCCGGCTCGTCGAACCGTTAGGAAGCTGGGCGCGATACACGCCTGCCCTGGCGACGCTCATGCGAAACCAGTTGGAGCGGATCGCCGGCACACCGGCATTGTCGAAGAATGTGCTGGAGCTGGCGGTCAAGGCGTTGGGCTGAAGGAGGCCCGTCAAGGCGCCGCCTCGCGCGGCGAAACGACCTGTCCGCGGCGGACCCGGCCCCGGCCGAGGGCTTCGCCCAAAGCCGCGCGTTCGCCGGCTGGCAGGGTGGCGGCGAAATCGATGACGCCGTTCTCGACCGCGCCGCGCGCGGCGTGATTGAGCGCCCGGGCGCGCGCGAGCTTGGCCTTGGCGGCGGTGGGATCGAAGCTCGTCGCGCCCAGGGATCCCCAGGCTTCGGCGCGCAGGGCGCGCGCCTCGCGACTGGCGTGCTTCGCGCCGCGCCCCTGGGCATGCAACACCGCCATCAGGGCGTCCCGGTCCTTGGGCGCGAGACCCGCGGCGGCGGCTCGCAGGGCCGGCCGCGACGGTGATCGAACCAGGGGATCCTGCGCGTTGCGCGCGATCACCGTCGCGCCGGCGCCGATCAGAAAGACGTTGACCGCCAAGGAAACGGCCAGGGCGATGCGGATCCAGCGGCCGGTCATGACAGCTCCGCGGGATCCGGTGGTTCACGCAAAAGGGCGATGGCTTCGTCGGTGGGATCGCCGTCGCTCGCGAGCCGCGTCGTCGCGACGACCGCCGGCGCCAACGCCAAGCCAGCCACGACGCCCGCGATGCTGGCCGCCGCCAGGCCCGCGCCCAACCCCAC
>JACDGF010000077.1 GCA_013815405.1 Caulobacteraceae bacterium
CACGCCGGGCGCCTTCGGCTCAGCGGCGGGGCACGTCGCGGGCCCCGGGCGGCACGGCGTCGTAGATCGTGGGCGGGCGGATATTCAGTTCGGCCCGGGCGGCGTCCAGGGGGCGGGCCAGGAGCGTTTCATAGTCGAGGGCCGGCAGCCAGGCGGCTCGGCGGCCGTGGGCCCAGGCCTGGGCGATCGCCCTGGCGTAGGGCTGGCCGGCGCGCGGCTTTTCGAATTGCCAGGCGGCGCCGGCGGCGATGAAGGCGAAGCCCGCGTTGCGCGTCTGGCCGTGGGAAAAGGCGACCAGGCACGCCTCGCCCAGGGTGTCGGTGCCGTAGCCGGTGAGGACATGCCAGATATCGTGCACGTCGCGCAGGCGCCGGACATACCAGGCCATGGGGTGGGCCGCGTCCATGTTGACGTCGGGGAGCTTGCGGCTTTCCTCGGCGAGGCCATAGGCCGAGATCGCCCGGGCGGCGACGAAATCGCGGTAGGCGGCGCCGACGCTGGCGGGCGGCAGGGATTCCAACCAGGCCGTGTCGTGCAGCCGGTCGGCGAACTCGTCCCGCAGATAGGCCTGGCGCCCACCCTGCGGCGTCCGCAGCATTCGGGCATAGCCCTTGGCGAAGGAGCGGCCCGAGAGGGCGCGCATGATCTCGAACACCTGGCCCGTGTCCTCCTTGTCGGCGATCAGGCGCTTGAGGCCGCGGACGGCGCGGATCGGGTCGAGGCGCGGCTTGCGCGGCGTGGCGGGCTGGCGTTGGCCTTGGTCCGGGGCGAAGGTCTGGGCGATGGTCACGGCGACTCCTCGAGGCGATCGATCACTACCTACATGGATGTTAATAGCGATGTCAACACCCGCGAATGAACCGGCCGCCAGGCTCAAGCGGCGGCGGCGCCTGCCCGAAGAGGCGCGGCGCGAGGCCCTGGCCTCCGCCCGGCGGCTGCTGATCGAGGCGGGCCCCAAGGCGGTGACGCTCAACGCGGTCGGGAAACAAATCGGCGTGACCCATGCCACCCTGATCCACCACTTCGGCTCGGCGGCCGGGCTGCAGTCGGCGCTGATGGGATCGATGATCGCCGACCTGACCGACGCCCTGGCCGAGACGGCGGTGCAGCTGCGCTCCGACGCCGGCGCGCCGCGCGCCCTGACCGATTCGGTGTTCGACGCCGCGGGTCCGGGGGGCGCCGGGCGCCTGGCGGCCTGGATCGCCCTTTCCGGCGACCTGGAGCATCTGGAGCCGATCCGCGCCGCCGTGATCCACGTGGTCGACGCGATCCAGGAGAAGTTCTCCGACGCGGGCGAGGGGGCCCGCGACCGGGTCGCCGCGGCGGTCCTCTTCATGGCCCTGTGCGCCTTCGGCGACGCCATCATCGGCGGCCCCCTGCGCGGCATGCTGGGCCGCGACGAGGACAGCGCCCGCGAGATCGTGGCCGGCCTTCTGCCGACGTTCTTGGCGTAGGCGCCTTTCCGAGCGCGGGCGTGTCGCCGATAGACTCCAGGACGGTCTATCGTGACTGCTGTTTTTTAACGCCAAGGAGCCAAGGAGCCAAGATGCTCGAGCCTGATCCCGAACAGGATCGCGTGGCCCGCCAGATCGTCGATTCCGCTTTCGCGGTTCACACCGCTCTGGGTCCCGGTTTGCTGGAGACGGTCTACGAGCAGTGCCTGAATCACGAGTTGCTATCGCGCCGACTGTCGGTTCGGCGCCAAGTTCAGCAGCCGATCAGCTACAGGGGCGTTCAGATCGACGCCGGCTTTCGGCTCGACATGGTCGTCGCCGAATGCGTCGTCGTCGAGGTCAAGGCGGTCGAGCGGCTGATAGCGGTTCACGAGGCGCAGCTTCTGACCTATCTGAAACTGTCGGGTTTCCGCCTCGGCCTGCTGATCAATTTCAACGTCCCGCTGGTGAAGCACGGCATCCGGCGCATTATCCGTCCCATCTGAACTTGGCTCCTTGGCGTCTTGGCGTTGGAAAAAAATCGCGGACGCCGGGGGGGGGGGAAGAACTCGCGCTCCGGGTCGGCCGCGACGGAATTGCATAGCCTCGCCAACCGCGCCACAGTCCCGCCGACGTAACTGGCCATAAGGGGGGGAGGATGGCGCTGGAGAACGAGGCGCGGGGGGAGCGCGCCCCGACGCGGCGGCGGCGTTCGCCTGAAGAGGCCAGGGCCCAGGCGCTGGAGTGCGCCCGGCGGCTGCTGATCGAGCGCGGGCCCAAGGGCGTCACCCTCCACGCCATCGCCGCCGAGATCGGGGTGACCCACGGGGCCCTGATCCATCATTTCGGCTCGGCCGCGCGGCTGCAGTCGGCGCTGATGGGGGATCTGGTCAGGGACCTCGCCGAGGCCCTGGGAACCGCCGTCCAGCGGATCCGGTCCGACGAGAGCGCGTCGCGCGGCGTGGTCGACATCGTCTTCGACGCCTTCGACGAGGGCGGCGCGGGCCAGCTGGCGGCCTGGATCGCGCTTTCGAACAATTACGAGCACCTCGAGCCGGTGCGGGAGGCCGTCGGCGGGCTGGTCGCGGCGTTGAACCAAAAGGTCCGCGCGGCGGGCGATCCGCCGCCCCGGCACATCCCCTCGGCCCTGCTTTTCATTACCCTGTGCGCGTTCGGCGACGCCATGATCGGCGGACCCTTGCGCGACATGCTGGGGCGCGATCGGGAGTCAGTCCGGCGGGTCGCCGAACGGGTGTTCCCCAAACTATTGACAGACCCGTGAATACCGGCAATTTGCGTTCAGGCGGGCCGCCGCCGCCGCGGGGGGTCCTTTTACCCGAGGCGGCCAAGAAGAATTCGAGTGGAACCCCGGGGCCAGGGGTTCGAGGGC
Organism: Caulobacteraceae bacterium; assembly: GCA_013815405.1. GTDB lineage: Bacteria > Pseudomonadota > Alphaproteobacteria > Caulobacterales > Caulobacteraceae > Acaudatibacter. The sequence continues at coordinate 2,824 of JACDGF010000077.1, forward strand.
AGGGGAAGCGAATGTCTCGGCGAATGGGTGTGAGTCTGCTGGCCGGGGCCTCCCTCGCGGCCCTGATGCTGTCCGCCGCCGGCGCCCGAGCCCAGCAGCGGGTCGCGGCCGCCGACACCTCCTCCGGCGCGACCGCGGTCGAGGAGGTGGTGGTCACCGCCCAGCGCAAGCGCGAGGCGGCCCAGACGGTGCCGATCGCCATCTCGGCCTTCTCCGCCAAGTCGCTGCAGGTGCAGAAGATCGAGGGCGGCCCCGACCTGCTCAAGGCGATCCCCAACGTCAGCTTCACCAAGACCAATTTCAGCGGCTACAACCTCACCATCCGCGGGATCGGCACCCAGGCGATCTCCGCGGCTACCGACCCCGGCGTGTCGGTCAATTTCAACGGCACCGCCCTCATCCGCAACCGCCTCTTCGAGCAGGAATTCCTGGATGTCGAGCGGGTGGAGGTGCTGCGCGGCCCGCAGGGCACCCTCTACGGCCGAAACGCCACGGCCGGGGCGGTGAACGTCATTTCCGCCAAGCCCACCGGTATCTTCGAAGGGGAACTGAAGGGCGAGGTCGGCACCTATGGCGACCGCCGGGTGAGCGGCTTCCTCAACCTGCCCGTGATCGGCGACAAGCTCGATGTGCGCGTCGCCGGCTCCTGGACCAAGCGCGACGGCTTCTCCTTCAACTCGATCACCGGCGACGCCATCGACGGGCGGGACCTCTACACCTTCCGCACCACCGTCGGCTTCAAGCCCAACGACAGAATCAAGGCCTATTTCGTCTGGGAGCACTTCAACGAGGACGACAACCGCACGCGCAGCACCAAGCAGCTGTGCACCCACGATCCGGGACTCAGCAGCATCGGCGGCCTGACCATCACCGACCCGGTGGCCCGGGCCTTCACCAGCCAGGGATGCCAGAATGCGACCCTCTATTCGCAGGACGCCTATGGCACGCCCAACGGCCTCTCCATCCCCTTCCTACTCGGCGGTTCCCTGGCCGGGCAATTGGGCTTCGCGCCCGGCCGCCATGGGCCCCTGGTCACCCTGATCAACCCGATCGACCCCTATGGGAACCTGATGCAGTCGCCCAGCCTGCGCGAGATCGCCTCGCAGTTCGATCCGGTCTATCGGGCCCGTTCCGACGTCCTGGAGTTCAACGCCGACTGGCAGATCGCCGACCACCTCACCCTGACGTCGCAGACCGCTTACAACCAGGACCATTATTTCTCCCAGGAAGACTACAACCGGTTCAACACCGTTCCTGGCATATTCAACGACAGTCAGGGCCTGAAGAGCATCCTCGGTGGCGTACCGGCGCCGAACATCACCCCCGGCGGGGTCTATTGCGATCCGCAGCTGGGCTGCTCGAGTTCGATCGTCGGCCTCGACCAATCGAGCGCCAACAGCCGGCAGTGGTCGCAAGAATTCCGCCTGTCGTCGTCGTTCGACGGCCCGCTCAACTTCAGCGTGGGCGGCAACTATCTCTACTATAAAACTCTCGAAAACTACTACGTCTTCTTCAATGTGCTCTCGGCTCTCGCCCAGGCTCGCGGCATCGGCAATTATTCCGCCGATTTGACCCATTGCAATTCGCCTCTCACTGGGCAACAGGTTACCGTGACCCCGACCAGCAATTTCGGCTGTATCTATATCGACCCCAACCCGCTCGACAAGATCAATACCCTCGGCCACAATTACTATGTGAACATCAACCCGTATCGGGTCAGCTCCACAGCCGGGTTCGGCGAGGTCTACTACAAGCTCACTCCGAAGGTGAAATTCACCGCCGGGTTCCGCTACACCGACGACAACAAGACCCTGACGCCGATCCCGACCCAGGTCCTGCTGTCCTCCTTCACCGGCGGGACGACGGACGGCGGCTTCCCGGTTCAGCCCGACCTCAAGCTGCACTGGGGCGCGGTCACCGGGCGCTTCGGCGTCGACTGGACGCCCGACCTGTCTTTCACCAGCCAGACTCTGATCTACGCCTTCTACAATCGCGGCTATAAGGGCGGCGGCCAAAACCCCCCCGGCATCGGCTATGCGACCGAAGGCCCCGGCGGCGGCCCGCCCCTGATCATTCCGACCGCCTTCCCGCCCACCTTCCAGCCCGAATATGTCAACGCCTTCGAGGTGGGCGCCAAGAACACCCTCCTGGGCGGCCGGCTGGTCCTCAACGGCGACGCCTTCTTCTACGATTACAAGGGCTATCAGGTCTCGCAGATCGAATCGAACACCGCGATCAACGAGAACTTCAACGCCCACATCTGGGGCGCGGAGCTGGAGTCGGTGTTCAACGCCACCCGTCACCTGCGTTTCAACGCCACCTTCGGCTACCAGGGCAGCCGGCTCGCCGACGGATCGAAGTCCATCGACGTGATGGACCGCACCCAGGGCAATCCCGACTACATCGTCTTCAAGCCCAATCCCCTGGCGCCCAACAACTGCGTGGTCTCCGCCGCCTATGTCGCCTATGAGATCGAACAGTCGCGGGCGAGCGGCCAGGGCGACCAGTCGCGGTTCCCGTCGATCTGCCCGGGGACATTCTTGAGCATCACCCCGCCGCCGCCGTTCGATCCGGCCCAGGTCTTTCCCAACGGCGGGGTCGGCTTCTTCGCCGATCTGTCGGGCCACGAACTACCCAACCAGCCCCACACCACGGTTTCGTTCGGGGCCGACTACACACTCGATCTTCCGGCGGGCTGGAACGCCACCCTGCACGGGGACATCTATCACCAAGCCTCCTCCTGGGCCCGGGTCTATCAGGATCCGATCGACCGGCTGAACGCCTGGACCAACATCAATCTGAGCCTGGTCGTCGCCCGCCCGGCCTCCGGCTTGCAGGTGGAGGTCTATGTCAAGAACCTGCTGAACAGCTCCCCGATCACCGGCGCCTTCATCAACAGCGACAACACGGCGCTGACCACCAACGTCTTCACCCTCGACCCCCGCATCATCGGGGGCATCCTCACCAAGAGATTCTGATGGTGGGGACCGCGCGAAAGTGCCGCGGAGAGCGATTCGCCTTGACCGCCAAACCCCCAGCCGTCACAATCGCGGCAGCCATAAAGGTTGGGGGGGCCTGCCGCCTCGCCCGAGACGCCCAGAGCGTCTCTTCAGTCAGCAAACAGGAAGAAACGTCACCATGAAATCCATCGTCGCCATCGCCGCGATTGCCGCCCTGGGCCTCGCCGGCCAGGCCAGCGCCTTCTCGCTCAGCCCGAAGAACACCAACTTCACCGCCAGCGGCCCCACCTCCCTGACCGCGAACGGCATCACCCTGGCGTGCACCTCCACCTTCACGGGCAAGACCAACAAGAAGGGCACCGGCAAGATCACCGGCTTCTCCGCCGTGGGCCAGCCCGGCTGCACCTCGGTCGTCGGCAGCAACTTCCCCTGGAACGCCAAGGCGACCAGCGCAACCAACATCAAGTTCACCAACGTCCAGGTCGGGATTCCGAGCTTCGGCATCAACTGCGGCCCCGGCACGGTGAACTCCACCGACAACGCCTCCGGCCAGGTGACCTTCAACGCCACCCTGAACCCTGGCAACTGCCAAGTCAGCGGCACGGTGCAGTCGAGCCCCGCGATCACCATCGTACCGTAAGCTTCTCCACGCTTTCGTGATGCGAAACCAGGCCCCGACGGCGGAGACGCCGCCGGGGCTTTCGCTTAGGCCGGTCCGCCGGCTCTTCGCCATGATCGATAAGGGCCTTTCGCGCCCTCTCCTCGTGATCACCCCCAAAGGAAGACCCTCATGAACCGACCCCTGATGCTCGGCGCCGCGATCACCGCCGCTCTCGGCCTGGCGACTTCGGCTTCGGCCTTCACCTTCAGCCCGGTGAAGAAGACCTTCACGGCCACCGGCCCGGCGGCCCTGACCCTGAACGGCGTCACCCTCAACTGCACCGCCACCTTCACCGGCAAGGTCGCCAAGACCGGCGCCATGGCCAAGATCACCGGGGCGAGCTTCACCGACGCGACCGGATCGTGCGCCCAGGTCATCCCCGCCGACCTCCCCTGGATGGTCAAGCCGACCGGCGCCGCCACGATCTCGATCAACCATATCGCGGCCAGCGTCCCGGCCTGCGGCCCGGCCAAGATTAACGCCACCCTCGGCGGCGGGACGATCGGCATCAACACCACGATCAACCCCGGCGCCTGCATGATCAACGCCTCCCTGAACACCTCGCCGACGATCTCCATCGTTCCGTAGGACGCGGGCGGGCGCCCACGCCCGGACTTTTTCGTTTTTGGCTGGGTCCGTTGGCGCCCCCTTTGAACACCCAGGGCAAAGCGTTCAGATCAACAAAACCTTTCTCTCCCCGTTGGCGTGGGGGGAGCCGACTCGGCGAAGCCGAGCGGTAGGGGGCTCCTTTCAAGCGCCTGGGTCGCGGCGAGAGCCCCCTTCGGCGCTTCGCGCCACTTCCCCCAGAAGGCGAAGAGAACGTTTGGGCTGATCGATTCACGGATCGTTGATCTGACCTCTTCGCGCTGTTTGAACACCCTCTCCCGTATTGTGGAAGAGGTGTTTCGTGGCCGATCTTCCACAGATGTGGGCATGCCGTAGCCCGCGAGACGGCGGGGGAGGATTCTAGAAACGAAGACGCCGCGCGCTATTCATCCTCCCTCTCCGGCACCACGTTGAGCTTGGGCCAGACGCTGAACCCGGGCGGCTGCAAGGTCTCCGGCAGCATCGCCCTCAACCCGACCCTGACCATCACCAACCCCTAGAAGGGCCCGCGACACGGCCAAGGCGCGGCCGGCGGCGGCTCAGATCCACCGCCGGACGCGGCCGACGTAGTCGTCGTAGGCGGCGCCGAACTGGCGGCGCATCTTGGCCTCCTCGAAGGGGATGTGGACCCAGTTCGCGGTGGCGAAGACGGCGAAGGGGGCCGCCAGCATCGGCCAGGCGCCGACCCACAGGGCTATGCCGAGGCTCACAACGACGAGGCCGAGGTACATGGGGTTGCGGGTGAGGCGATAGGGGCCGCGCGTGACGAGCTTGGCGTTGGCGGGCGAGGTCGGATTGACCTCGGTTCCCTCCCGCTGGAAGAGGGCGATCGCCCAGCCGGGCGGTATCCAGCCCAGAAACGTCAGGGCGATCCCGAGCGGCGCCAGGGGCGGACCGGGGAGTCTCGGCCAGCCCGACACCCAGCTGATCGCCGCGAAGACGAGAAGATACAGGAGGGTCCAGACGGGCGGCGGAAGCTTGAGCATGTCGGATCCTCCTTGCCGCGCTCCGTCAGCATAGGCCAAGCCGCCGCGCGCCGCGCGAGCGTTTCGATCGCCGGGCTGGCTTAGGGCCCGTTGGAAAATAGCTGAATCGAATCTTGGGTGTGTCTCTTGGCGAATGCCGTGGTATCCGACGCATCGTCTGAAACGCCAAGACGCCAAGACGCCAAGACGCCAAGAAAGACAAGGCGCTACGCGCGAAGCGCCGAATTTCCTCCTTGGCGTCTTGGCGTCTTGGCGTTGAAAAACGGTTCGAGACCCGCGCGGTATCAGAT
>JACDGF010000078.1 GCA_013815405.1 Caulobacteraceae bacterium
GGGATGGGCTATGGCGCGATGGATCACCTCGGTCAGCCGCGCCGCCTTGGCCCCGGGCCGGAAGGCCGCCGCCATCACCACGATCCCGGCATAGTCGCGCGCTTCGTCAGCGAAGGCGCGAAGGCCGGCGGTCGCGGGCTTCAGGGTCGCGCGCCAGGTCAGCCGCTCCAGCCCCGCTTCGATCAGCCGCCGATCGGCGCTCGAAAGCCCGCCGCGCTCGACCAGCAGGGCCTTGGCCACCCGCCGGTCGACCCGCGCGGCGCGCGGCAGGACCAGGGCGTCGTGGAGGGCGTCGGAGGATGCTTCAGCCGTCGGATTCATCGGCCATCAAAAGTATGATATAGTGAGACGCTCGAATGGGAGGAATACGCGTGCCGGCCATCGAACGACTCACCGTCACCATGCCAGCCGAGATGGCGGCCACGCTTCGCCAGACGGTGGAAGGCGGGGAATATGCCTCCGCCAGCGAAGTGGTGCGAGAGGCCCTGCGGGAGTGGAGCCGGCGGCGTGACCAGGAGCGGCGCGACCTCGAAGGCCTGCGCGAAGCCATTCGCGATGGCGACGAAAGCGGTCCGAGCATCCCCGCCGAAGAGGTCTTCGCCGAGGTTCGTCGGATGATCGCCGATCGCCGCTCCCAGCGCCGATGAAGCGCCTCGCCTTCGCGCCCGCCGCCCGCGCCGACCTCATGTCGATCGGCCGCTACATAGCCGAGGACGATCCGGCGCGAGCCGAGAGCTTCGTCGCCGAGCTGGAATCCAAGGCCCGCCAAGCCGCTGAGCGGCCGTTGAGCTTTGCCGCGCGTGAAGACCTCGCCCCCGGGCTGCGCGCCGCAATTCATGGCCGGTATGTGCTCTTCTTCCGCGACCTCGCCCATGAAGTCCGCGTCGTGCGCGTGCTGCACGGCGCGCGCGACCTCGGGCAAATCTTCCGGGTATAGACGCAAGGTCCCGCCGCAAATCGAGCGCGCTCAGCCAGGCGCGGCTTCTAGGGCGCGTAGCACCGCGGACGGGTCGCCGGCGATGGCGCGCAGATAGGCGCGGGCGGGTTGGTCGGGCGTGGCGCGCCCCTGCTCCCAGTCGCGCAGGGTTCCCACGGGGATGTGGTACCGCGTCGCGAATTCTTCTTGCGTCAATCCCAGCGCGCGCCGGATTGTCTTCGCGCGCGGCACGGGCTTCGCGCGCGCCAGCTCTTCGTCGGTAAGCGGGCGCGCATCGGGATCGGCGAGGGCGGCGGCTTCCACCTCCGTCTCGGTCATCGGCCCGACAGGCCGCCCGATCATGGCCTCTTCGCGGCCATCGGGATGAACGCGGACCAACATCCGGTCAGCCCTGCGAATTTTGGCGATAATAGTTGTCATGTTCGCGCCTCGTCGCCCTTCGGGCTGAAATGATGCGGATGCCCTCACCGCGTTCCGTAAAGACCACGGTCAGGAGAAATTCCTTGCCGATGCCGGTGATCCGAAATCTCTCCTCCCCATGGGTTGCGCTCCACGGATCGGGATGCTCGATCGCGAACGGGTCGCCAAACACCTCGGCGCCGGCGAAAAAGTCGACGCGGTGTTTGGCGTAATTCGCCTCCGCCTTCGCCTCGTCCCATTCAAAGTTGCTGTCGTTCTTCACTATACGGGCTGCCAGTAGGTGGGTCAAGGATTGGGCGCGCCGCGGGCGTCGGATCGGCATCGTGGGCGCCCAGGATGGCGACCCATCCCACGACCTCCCAATCCTCGATGCCGGCAAGACCGGCCGGGTCGCCGACCGCACCGGGGCTGAACAGGCTTTCCACCGCCCGCTCGTCGGCCTTGCCGGTGACGGCGCCGATGGCCGCCGCCAAAGCATCTTGCCAGACCTTCATGTCCCGGCCGTTGCGCGTCAGGGCATCGAAGCGATCCCACGCCGCCGGGGCTACCTCGCCCGCGCCGTCGGCCAGGAGTTTGGTGCGGTCCAGGATGCGCTTGGCCTGACCGGGGTTCAGAAGCACCGCCCCGTCCTCGCCGACGTGGGCCAGGGCGTGGGGGCGGAGGGGATCGTTGGCCGGCAGGGCGGCGAGGGCGGCGGGCGTCTCGGCCCTCAGGCAGAAGATCGCCCCCGCCGGAACCTCGGGAACCGCCCAGGCGACGGCGTGGGCGGTGAGCGGAGTCCGCGCGAGCTTGTCGCGTTCCTCGGCCTTCAGGCCGGCGAGGTCGGAGCGCAGATCGTTCAGGGTCAGGTCGGCGATGGAGACGCCCGACGACAGGTCCTCCAGGTCGATGACCGTCGTCTGCAGGGCCTCCAGCTGGCGGCGCCGGTAGTCCAGGTCGTTCATCGCGTCGCCGGACTGGGCCTCGATGATGTTCTCCTCGCCGGTGGCCGAGACGTCCAGCAGCACCATCCGCCCGGAGACCCGGCGTTCGAGGCCGATGTAGGCGTCCAGGTCCATATTGGGCCAGAAGTTGACCAGCTGGATCGAGGCGTTGACCGATCCGAGCCGGTCGATGCGCCCGAACCGCTGGACGATCCTGACCGGATTCCAGTGGATGTCGTAGTTGACCAGGCAGTCGCAGTCCTGGAGGTTCTGGCCCTCGCTGATCACGTCGGTGGCGACCAGAAGATCGATCTCCCCCTCGCCGGCGAATTCTTCCGACCGGCTTTTAGAGCGGGGCGAAAAGGTGGTCAGGATCGAGGATAGGTCGGTCCGCAATCCCTTCAGGGTGGTGCGGTTGCCGCCCGTGCCGGTCACCAGAGCCGCCGCCAGCCCGGCCGTGGGCGCGAGCTGCCGGTATAGATACTCCGCCGTGTCGGCGAAGGCGGTGAAGACGATGATCTTGCGGTTGCCGGGGTTGAAGGGCGCGGCGATCTTTTTGGCGATGAAAGCTCGCAGCGCCGCCAGCTTCGCGTCCTTGTCGGGCGTCACGGCGCGCGCCCGCCTCAGAAGCGTCGTCAGTTGTTTGCGGTCGTCGACGAGGTCCTGGCGCCAGCGCACGCGGTCGGTGTCGGCCAGCAGCACCCGCACCCGGCGGCCGACGGCGAGGCTCTCGAAGAGAGGATCGTCGAGATCCAGATCGTCGATGGTCGGCTCGTCCACCGCCTCCTCATGGGAATCGATTCGGGCGATCAGCGCCTCGACCGCCTCGAGCTGGCGCTCGATCGTCAGGGCGAAGCTGACCACCGAGCTTTCCATGCGCTTGAGCAGATTGACGCGCAGGAGATGGACGAGGCTCTCTTCGCGATCGAGTTGGCGGAACAGGCCCGAACCTCCCTTGACCGTCTGGCTGTAGGCCCGGTCATAGGCCTCCTGGCGCGACGCCAGGACGTAGCGGAGCGGGGCATAGACCGCCAAGGTCAGCCGCCGAATCGCCGAATTCACGTCGCCGATGGGCGGAAAGGCGCCGGTCAGGTCCACGTCGGCCTTGATGTTCGTGGGCGGCCGACGCTCCGGGAACCGCCCGGTCTCCGCGACGCCATAGTAGCGCTGGATGTGCTTGCGGCTGCGGGCGATGGTCAGCAGGTCGAGCACGCGGACATAGTCGAAGCCGAGCATGTCGAGCAGCCGCTCGGAGGTGCGGCGCGCCTCGGCAAGCTGGAGCCATTTGTTGAACTGGCCTTGGGCGTAGCGGATCGTGGCCTCGATCGAAGGGATACTGTGCGGGCGCAGGGCGGCGTCGTCGCCCTCGGTGGCGAACGCGATCTGGTTCTTCAGGTCGGCCAGGCGATTGTTCACCGGCGTCGCCGAGAGCATCAGCACGCGGGTCTTCACCCCGGCCTTGATGACCTGGCGCATCAGCCGGTCGTAGCGGCCCTCCCGGTCGCTGTGCGCCGCTCGATTGCGGAAATTGTGCGACTCGTCGATGACCAGCAGGTCGTAGTTGCCCCAGTTGAGGTGGGCCAGGTCGATGTCGCCCGATAGCCCGCCGTCCCGCGACAGGTCGGTGTGACTGAGCACGTCATAGGCGAAGCGGTCGGCCGCCAGGTCGTTGCGGCGGTCGTTGGCTTTCCACAAGGTCCAGTTGTCTCGCAGGCGCTTGGGGCAGAGGACCAGCGCCCGGTCGTTTCGCAGCTCGTGGTATTTGATCACCGCCAGCGCCTCGAAGGTCTTTCCCAGCCCGACGCTGTCGGCGAGGATGCAGCCTCCGAACCTTTGCAGCTTGTCGATCGCCCCCACCGCCCCGTCGCGCTGGAAGCGGTAGAGTTTGGACCAGACGGCGGTGTCGCGGATGCCCGTCCCGGACTTGACGATCCGCTCCTCGTCCAGAGCTTCGCCCATCTCGGTGAAAAGGGCGTCGAGCACGCGAAGATGGATTTCCGCAGGCGAGCGGCGCCGGCCCAATTCCTGAAAAGCCTGGGTGATCGCCAAGCGACCGTCGGCGCCGGTTCCCAGCGCCCGCCATTGATCCTCGAACCACCCGGCCAGCATGGCCCATTCCTCGGGACACTCGGCCATCTGCAGCAAGGCAAACGGGTCGGGGGGCGTGAGGCCCAGGCCTCCGCTGGTGAGCGAACAGGCGCCGACCATGGCGAGCACTCGATCGCCGACGCCCGCCGACAGGAGCAGCGCCGACTGGGGAACCGGGCTTGGAGCCAGCCGCACATCCGCGGCCGATAGCCAGCGGGCCACTTCATTCGCCAGCCCTCGCGCCGTCAGCCGATTGCGCGAAGGTCTGTCGTCCACATGTCCCAACAGGTCACCAGCCGCGACGTCGGTGGCCAGCAACAGCCGCAAGGCGACTGCGCGACCGACGGCCTGCCGGAACGCGCATGCGCCGAACACCGAAAGCGCCGACGTGGCCGCGGCGGCGGTTTCCGCGCGGCCTACGGCGGGGACACGATCGATGACGCGATCATCCCCACGATTACCGACGATCTTCATGGAACGGACTCTTGCTTCAGAATCAATCCTCGCGACGAGGCCCAAATGTCGCCGGCTCGGCCGGCGAGCGGTCCCTGGCAGTCTCCAGTTCGATGCCTCCGAAACGGCGACCAAATTCCTTCAGCTGGGTTCCAATCCCTGGGGGATCGTCGGACTTCACGGGCCCGCACGTCCTGCGTCTTCGGCGGCTTGGTCTCGACCATGGTTCGCCTCCCGCTCGACGCCGTCTTGTATCACGCCATCTGTCGTGAGTTCGAATTGGGCGGCGGCGAAAAGTTCCCTTTTCGTTCTTGCTGCATCCGCGACTCCATCTACTAGATTGAGGCGCTTGGGCCCGCGCGCGTCGCGGGTCGTCCCCCTCGAGCGGAAACGCATGTTCGAACAGAGCCGGTTCATCCGCGTGCGCGGCGCGCGGGAGCACAACCTCAAGGACGTCAGCGTGGACATCCCGCGCGGCGAGCTGGTGGTGCTGACCGGCCTTTCCGGCTCGGGCAAGAGCAGCCTGGCGTTCGACACCATCTACGCCGAGGGCCAGCGGCGCTATGTCGAGAGCCTGTCGGCCTACGCCCGCCAGTTTCTCGAACTGATGAGCAAGCCGGACGTGGACCTGATCGAGGGCCTCTCGCCGGCCATCTCGATCGAGCAGAAGACCACCAGCCGCAACCCGCGCTCCACCGTCGGCACGGTGACCGAGATCCACGACTACATGCGCCTGTTGTGGGCGCGGGTCGGCGTCCCCTATTCCCCCGCCACCGGCCTGCCGATCGAAAGCCAGACGGTCAGCCAGATGGTCGACAAGCTGGCCGCCCTGCCGGACGGGGAGCGGATCTTCCTGCTCGCCCCGGTGGTGCGGGACCGCAAGGGCGAGCACCGCAAGGAGATCGCCGAGTGGCAAAAGGCCGGCTACCAGCGGCTGAAGATCGACGGCGCCTTCTACGCCATCGAGGACGCGCCGGCGCTCGAGAAGACCTTCAAGCACGACATCGACGTGGTGGTGGACCGGCTGGTGACGCGAAAGGGGCTCGAGAGCCGCTACGCCGACAGCCTGGAAGCCGCCCTGCGCCTGGCCGACGGCATCGCCGTGGCCGAATGGGCCGATCTCGCCGAAGACGAGACCGAGGCCCGCCGGCTGATATTTTCCGAGAAGTTCGCCTGCCCGGTCAGCGGCTTCACCATCGCCGAGGTCGAGCCGCGCCTGTTCTCGTTCAACAACCCCGCCGGCGCCTGCCCGGCCTGCGACGGCCTGGGGCTGAAGCTCGCCTTCGACGCCGATCGGGTCGTCCCGGACAAGGATCGCACCCTGCACAAGGGCGCGGTCTCGCCCTGGTCCAAGGGCCCCTCCCCCCTCTACACCCAGACCCTCCAGGCCCTGGCCCGGCACTACGGGTTTTCCATGGACGAGCCATGGTGGAAGCTCTCCGACGACGCCAGGCGGGTGGTCCTGCACGGCTCGGGCGGGGAGAAGATCAAGTTCGTCTATGACGACAACGCCCGCAAATACGAGGTCGCCAAGAGCTTCGAGGGGGTCCTGCCCAACCTCGAGCGCCGCTGGCGCGAGACCGACTCCAGCTGGGTGCGTGAGGAGCTCGCCCGCTATCAGTCCGAGACCCCGTGCGAGGTGTGCGGCGGCGCCCGCCTCAAGCCCGAGGCCCTGGCGGTCAGGATCGCCGGCAAGCACATCGCCGAGGTCTCCACCCTGGCCATCCGCCCGGCCCGCGACTGGTTTGCCTCCCTGGAGGGCCGGCTCACCGACAAGCAGATGGAGATTGCCCGGCGGATCCTGAAGGAAATCAACGACCGCCTGCGATTCCTCGTCGACGTGGGCCTCGAATACCTCAGCTTGTCGCGCGCCTCGGGCACCCTCTCGGGCGGCGAGAGCCAGCGCATCCGCCTGGCCAGCCAGATCGGCTCGGGCCTGACCGGCGTGCTCTATGTCCTGGACGAGCCCTCCATCGGCCTGCACCAGCGCGACAACGCCCGCCTGCTGGTCAGCCTCAAGGGCCTGCGGGACCTCGGCAATTCGGTGCTCGTGGTGGAGCACGACGAGGAGGCGATCCTCGCCGCCGACCACGTCATCGACATGGGGCCGGCCGCCGGCGTCCACGGCGGCGAGGTGGTGGCCCAGGGGACGGCGCAAGACATCATGGCCGCCCCGCGCAGCCTCACCGGCCAATACCTGAACGGGACGCGCGCGATCGCCATCCCCAGGATCCGCCGGCCGTTCTCCACCAAGCGCATGGTCCGGGTGGTCGGCGCGACCGGCAACAACCTCAAGTCGGTCACCGCCGAGATCCCGGTGGGCACGTTCACCTGCGTCACCGGCGTCTCGGGCGGCGGCAAGTCCACCTTCACCATCGAAACCCTCTACAAGGCCGCCGCCCGGCGGCTGAACAACGCCTCCGACGGCCCCGCCCCCTATGAGCGGATCGAGGGGCTGGAGAATTTCGACAAGGTCATCGACATCGACCAGAGCCCGATCGGGCGCACCCCCCGCTCCAACCCGGCCACCTACACCGGGGCCTTCACCGCCATCCGCGACTGGTTCGCGGGCCTGCCCGAAGCCAAGGCGCGCGGCTATGGCCCCGGGCGCTTCAGCTTCAACGTCAAGGGCGGGCGCTGCGAGGCCTGCCAGGGCGACGGCCTGATCAAGATCGAGATGCACTTCCTGCCCGATGTCTATGTCACCTGCGACGTCTGCCGGGGCAAGCGCTACAACCGCGAAACCCTGGAGATCCACTTCAAGGCCAGGAGCATCGCCGACGTGCTCGACATGACCGTGGTCGAGGCCGCCGAGATGTTCAAGGCGGTGCCGACCATCCGCGACAAGATGGAGACCTTGAAGCGGGTGGGCCTGGGCTACATCAAGGTCGGCCAGCAGGCCACCACCCTGTCGGGCGGCGAGGCCCAGCGGGTGAAGCTCTCCAAGGAGCTGTCGCGCCGGGCCACCGGGCGCACCCTCTACATCCTCGACGAGCCGACCACCGGCCTGCATTTCGAGGACGTGCGCAAGCTCCTCGAAGTGCTCCACGAACTGGTCGACCAGGGCAACACCGTGATCGTCATCGAACACAACCTCGACGTGGTAAAGACCGCCGACTGGATCCTCGACTTCGGCCCCGAGGGCGGGGACGGCGGCGGCGAGGTCATCGCCGTCGGCTCTCCCGAACAGGTCGCCGCCGACCCCGAAAGCTGGACCGGCCGCTACCTCGCCGGCGTCCTTTCCCGCCACGCCCCTGCCAAGCGCCAGCGGGCCAAGGTCAGGGCATGAGCCGCGCCAAGCTGGAGCCCCCTTCCCCGGCGGAGCCTGTCCTCGGGCGCGCGCTTCGCGCGACTC
>JACDGF010000079.1 GCA_013815405.1 Caulobacteraceae bacterium
GCCGCGAGGCCCACGCTACCTTGGCCGTCGCCATGAACCGTGTCGGGGGGCGCTCCAACACCGGGGAGGGGGGCGAGGAGGCGGACCGCTTCGCGCGCCTGCCGAACGGCGATTCAAGGCGCTCGGCGATCAAGCAGGTGGCGTCGGGCCGCTTTGGGGTGAGCGCCGAATACCTGGTCAACGCCGACGACATCCAGATCAAGATCGCCCAAGGCGCCAAGCCGGGCGAGGGCGGGCAACTCCCCGGCCACAAGGTCGACGCGACCATCGCCAAGGTGCGCCACGCCACGCCGGGCGTCGGGCTGATCTCGCCGCCGCCTCATCACGACATCTATTCGATCGAGGATCTGGCCCAGCTCATCCACGATCTGAAGAACGTCAATCCGGCGGCGCGGATCTCGGTCAAGCTGGTTTCGGAGGTGGGGGTCGGCGCGGTGGCGGCCGGCGTCGCCAAGGCCCGGGCCGATCACGTCACCATCTCGGGTTACGAGGGGGGCACGGGGGCAAGCCCGCTCACCTCCCTCACCCATGCCGGCTCGCCGTGGGAGATCGGGCTGGCGGAGACCCAGCAGACCCTGCGGCTCAACGGGCTTCGAAGCCGCATCGCCGTCCAGGTGGACGGCGGCCTGCGCACCGGGCGCGACGTCGCCGTCGGAGCCCTGCTGGGGGCCGACGAGTTCGCCTTCTCCACCGCCCCGCTGATCGCGGCGGGCTGCGTCATGATGCGCAAATGCCACCTCAACACCTGTCCGGTGGGAATCGCGACCCAGGATCCGGTCCTGCGCGCCCGCTTCACCGGAACGCCCGAGCACGTCATCTCCTATTTCTTCTTCGTCGCCGAGGAGCTGCGCGCGATCATGGCCCGCCTCGGTTTCCGCACCGTCCAGCAGATGATCGGCCGGGTCGATCGCCTGGACGCCCGCGCGGCGGTCGAACACTGGAATGCGAGGGACATCGATCTTACCCGCGTTCTCCACGCCCCGGCGCCGGGCCAGGCCAAGGGGTTGTGGAACAGCGAACGCCAGGATCACGGGCTGGACAAGGCCCTCGACCACCGGCTGATCGCGGCGGCGGCGCGGGCCCTGGACGGGGGCGAGGCCGCGCGGATCGATCTCCCCGTCCGCAACGTCCATCGCTCCGTGGGGGCCATGCTGTCGGGCGAGGTGGCGCGGCGGCATGGCCATGCGGGCCTGGCGCCCGATACGATCGTGGCGCGGTTCACCGGCACGGCCGGGCAGAGCTTCGGCGCCTTCCTCGCCCGGGGGGTCGGCCTGGAACTTGTCGGCGACGCCAACGACTATGTCGGCAAGGGCCTCTCCGGCGGCCGGGTGGTGGTTCGCCAGCCGCCGGCGGCGACGCGGGACCCGGCGTCGAACATCATCGTCGGCAACACCGTCCTCTATGGCGCCGTCGCCGGCGAAGCCTATTTCGAGGGGGTGGCGGGCGAGCGCTTCGCGGTGCGCAACTCGGGCGCCGTGGCGGTGGTCGAGGGGCTCGGCGACCACGGCTGCGAATATATGACCGGCGGGGTGGTCGTGGTCCTGGGCGAAACCGGCCGCAACTTCGCCGCCGGCATGTCCGGGGGCATCGCCTATGTCCATGATCCGGCGGGCCGCTTCGCGCGGCTGTGCAACCTCTCCATGGTCGAGCTGGCCCCGATCGGCGCCGACGATCCCGTCGGTCCCGACGACGCGCCCCCGCGCCCGGAGTCGATCGGCGTCGAGGACAGCGGCATGGGCGATCCTCTGCGTTTCGACGCCGAACGCCTGCGTATTCTCCTGCGACGCCACCACCGCCACACCGGCAGCGCCCGCGCCGCCGCCCTGCTCGCCGACTGGGAGACGGCGCTGGGCGCCTTCGTGAAAGTCACCCCCTGGGACTACCGCCGCGCGCTCGAGAATTTGGCCGCCGAGCGCGGCGCCGCCCGCGCGGTGGCGGCGGAATGACGGTCGCCTGATGCCCGACCCGACCGGCTTCCTGAATATCGACCGCCGCGACCGCCCCTACGAGCCGCGCGAGCAGCGGTTGAAGACGTGGCGGGAATTCGTCCGCCCCCTGACGGTCCCGGAGGCGGGGCGTCAGGCGGCGCGGTGCATGGGCTGCGGGGTTCCCTTTTGCCATACCGGCTGCCCGGTGAACAATCTGATCCCGGACTGGAATGATCTGGTCTTTCGCGACCAGTGGCAAAGCGCGCTGGACGCCCTCCATTCCACCAACAACTTCCCCGAGTTCACCGGCCGGATATGCCCCGCGCCGTGCGAGGCGGCCTGCGTCCTCAATCTCGACGAGGCTCCGGTCACCATCAAGACGATCGAGTGCGAGATCGTCGATCGCGGCTGGCGGGAAGGGTGGATCGTCCCCGAGCCGGCGGCTTCCCGCACCAGCCGGAGCGTGGCCGTGGTCGGGTCGGGGCCCGCGGGCCTGGCCTGCGCCCAGCAGCTCGCCCGCGCCGGCCACGGCGTCACGGTGTTCGAAAAGAGCGACCGGATCGGCGGCCTGCTTCGCTACGGCATCCCCGACTTCAAGATGGAGAAATCCCTGATCGACCGGCGCCTGGCGCAGATGGAGGCCGAGGGCGTCGGCTTCCGGACCCGCGCCCATGTCGGCGCGAGCATCCCGCTGGGCGATCTCCTGGCCGAATACGACGCCGTGGTGCTGGCCGGCGGGGCGGAGGCGCCGCGTGACCTAGGCCTGCCGCCGCATGGCCTCACGGGTATTCACTTCGCCATGGATTTCCTTGTTCAGCAGAACAAGCGCGGGGCCGGCGACGCGGAGAGCGTGGCCGCGCCGATGGGCGCGATCAGCGCGGCCGGCCGGCATGTGGTGGTGGTCGGCGGCGGCGACACCGGCTCGGACTGCATCGGCACGGCCAACCGCCAGGGCGCCGCTTCGATCACCCAACTCGAGATCCTACCCCAGCCGCCGGCGCGCGAGGACAAGGCCCTCACCTGGCCAGGCTGGCCCCTGAAGCTGCGCACCTCCTCCTCCCAGGAGGAGGGCTGCGAGCGCGACTTCGCCGTCGCGGCCCGCCGGGCGGTCGGCTCGAACGGACGGATCGAGGCCCTGGAATGCGCGCGCCTGGAATGGAGCCGCGGCGGCGACGGTCGCATGATCATGACCGAGATCCCTGGCGCCGACTTTACCTTGAAAGCCGACCTCGTGCTCCTGGCCATGGGCTTCCTCGCCCCCCATCGCGATGGCCTGCTCGACCAGGCCGCCGTCGCCCTCGACGCCCGCGGCAATGTCGCCGCCCGGGAGAGCGATTACCGGACCTCCGCCGACAAGACCTTCGCCTGCGGCGACATGCGGCGCGGCCAATCCCTGGTCGTCTGGGCCATCCGCGAAGGGCGCCAGTGCGCCCGGTCGGTGGACGGGTATCTGATGGGGGCGAGCGAACTGGCGAGGTGAGGAGCGGCCGCCTGCTCTTCAGGAGTGGGCAGGCCTCAAATGCTTCGCTCTCCGCCCCTTCAGATCCCGCAGGATCTCATGCGCCGCGTTGTGCCCCGGGGCGCCGGTGACGCCGCCGCCGGGGTGGGTTCCGGAGCCGCACATATAGAGCCCGCGCACCGGGGCGCGGTAGTCGCCGTGGCCGAGGGCGGGGCGGGCGCTGAACAGCTGATCGAGGGAAAGGGCGCCGTGGAAGATGTCGCCGCCGGTGAGCGCCAGCTTGCGCTCCAGGTCGAGCGGCGAGAGGATCATCCGCCCGAGGATCCCGCCCTCGAAGTTCGGCGCATGGCGGGTGACCTCGGCGACGATCTGGTCGGCGGCCGCTTCGCGGTGGTCGTCCCAACTTGAGCCATCGGGCAGGGTGGGGGCGAACTGGTGGCAGAAGAGGCTGGCGACATGGGCGCCGGGCGGCGCCAGGCTGTCGTCGATCACGCTGGGAATGTGCATCTCGATCGCCGGCCGCCGCGCCCAGCCGTGCATCCGCGCATCCATATAGGCCTGGTCGAGATAGGCCAGCGACGGGGCGACGAGGATGCTGGCCCCGTGGTGTTCGGCCTGACCGGCGCTCGGCAGGGCGGTGAAGTTCGGCAGTTCCGACAGCGCCACGTTCATCCGGAAGGTCCCCGAGGCGCAGCGCCAGGCGCTCATCCGGTCCTTGAACGGCTGGCCCAAGTGCTCGGGCGCGACCAGCTTTCCGAACAGCAGCTTGGGGTTGAGGTTGGAGACCACCGCCCGGGCCGAAAGGTCGCTCCCGTCCTCCAGCACCACGCCCGTGGCCCGCCCGCCGGCGATGGCGATCTCGCGCACCGGCGCGTCGGTGGAGATCTCCACCCCCGCCTCCAGGCAGGCGGCCATCATGGCCTGGGTGATCGAGCCCATGCCGCCCATGGCGTGGCCCCACGCCCCCCTCACCCCGTTGGCTTCGCCAAAGACGTGATGCAGCAGCACATAGGCGCAGCCCGGCGAATAGGGGCTGGCGTAGTTGCCGACGATGGCGTCGAAGCCGAGCAGCCCCTTGAGCACATCGGTCTCGAACCAGGCGTCGAGCAGGTCGCCGGCGCTCTTGCCGAACAGGTCCAGCAGATCGCCCTGGCCCTGGAGGCCCAGCCCGCGCACCCGGTTGGCCAGGCCGAGGGCGCCCATCAGGTCCCGCGCCCCGCCGGCCGGGTTGGGCGGCGTCTTCAGCACCAGGCCGCGCATCAGATCCACGAGACCATCCAGGCGGGCGTGAAAGGCCTCCAGGCGATCGGCGTCGCGCGGCGAGAAGCGGGCGACCTCCCGGCGCGAACGTTCCTTGTCGCGGTCGAGGATCAGATAGTCGCCGGTGTCGGTAGGCGCGAAATAGGAGAGCGGCCGGAGCATCACCCTGAGCCCATGGCGCGCCAGTTCCATGTCGGCGATGACCTTGGGATTGAGCAGGCTGACCGAATAGCTGGCCACGGAATTTCGAAAGCCCGGATGGAATTCCTCGGTGATCGCCGCCCCGCCGACCACCCCGCGCCGCTCCAGCACCCGCACCTTGTAGCCGGCCCGGGCGAGGTAGAAGGCGCATACTAGGCCGTTGTGGCCCCCGCCGACGATGATCGCGTCATAGGCCATGACCGTCCCCCGCCCGCGCCAGTTCCGCGAGATAGCGCTCGACGTAGAGGCGCGTCCCCGGCTCCATCTTCGAATAGGGGCCCGGCCGGTAGAAACGCGAAAGCACGCCCTTCTGGTTGCGCTCGATGATCGTCTTGTCGGCCAGGCTGGTCACGTCCCACAGCCAGGCGAGCCGGCCGAGGTCGTAGTCGACGCCCTCGCGGGCCGCGCCGTCGACCAGCCAGATCACTTCCATTTGCGTGGAAAGCACGCTCTTGGGGATGAACCGGTAGATCACGCCGTGGTCGGGATAGGCGAGGAACGCGCTCAGGAACCCGACCTCCGCGAAAACACAGCCGCCGTCATGGTCCTCGGCGCCGCCCATCAAGGGCGCCACGGGCTGGCCCCCTTCGCTCCCCGTCAGCACGCCGGCGGCGAGGGCCGAGCGCATCACCCGCGCCACCTCCCGGCCGTCCGGCTTCGGCCCCCAGGCCTCCACCTCACCGACGCCTGGCGCCATCGCCTCGCTGGCCGGCGGCCGCCGCCCCTCGGGCCTCGCCAGGGTGTGGAGCACCGAGAACTCGGGATGGGCCGGGGCGCAATGGTAGCACTCGTGATAGTTTTCCATCACCAGTTTCCAGTTGGCCGCCACCGCGTAGCTCCGCCGGTGCGCGACCTTGGCCGCCTCCCAGCCGTAGCGCGTCGTCATGGCCTCCAGAGCCGGGGCCGCGTCGTCGAGGGCCGGCGGCGCCCGACCGAAACTCACGAAAACCAGACCGCCGACGATCCTGATCGGCAAGGCCGTCAGTCCGTAGGCGGAGGGATCGAAGCCCTCCGGCATTTCCCGCGCGGCGCGCAGGCGGCCGTCCAGGCGGTAGGTCCAGGCGTGGTAGGGGCAGGTGAGCGCCGCCGCGCTGCCCGTCAGTTCATTGCATATCCGCGATCCCCGATGGCGGCAGACATTGGCCAGGGCGCGGGTCACGCCGTCGTCGCCACGCACAACGATGACGGATTCGGCGCCCAGCTCGGCGGTCAGCCAGTCCCCGGGTTCCGGAATCTCTCTGGCATGCCCGACGCACGTCCAGCGATCCAGCAGCAGCTCCATGTCGCGCGCGAAAATGTCCTCGCGCACGTAGAAGCCCTGGTCGAGCGCCTGGCCGGGGCGGTGGGCGGCGATGAGGGCGGAAACGGAGATCACGTCCCCGCGCCCCCTCCGTCACGGCGCGAGAAAGAGCGCCGCGCCACCTCCCCCGCTTCGCTTCGCTCGCATGGGAGGATTGAATAAATCCTCCCCCGCCGGCTTGCGGGGGAGGGGGACCCCGAAGGGGTGGAGGGGGCGAGGCTGGGCGCTTGCGTGGCCAGATTACCCTTCATCACCCGCCTCCCAACGTCTCGAGAAACCGCACCGGCGCGCCCAAGCCTCCCTCCACCACCTCCCCCTCCCGCATCACTATCCGCCCACGGATGATCGTCGCAACCGGCCAGCCCTTGGCTTCGAAACCGTCGAACGGCGTCCAGCCGACCCGCGTGGCCATGTCCTCGTCGCGGATCACCCGGCGGGCGCTGAGGTCGACGATCGTGAGGTCGGCGTCGTAGCCCTCGGCCAGCCGGCCCTTGCCCGCCAGGCCGAACACCCGCTGCGGCCCGTGGCTGGTGAGATCCACGAAGCGCTCCAGGGAAAGCCGACCCTCGGCGACGTGGGTGAGCATGACCGGGACCAGGGTCTGCACTCCCGGCATGCCCGAGGGCGAGGCCGGA
This sequence comes from Caulobacteraceae bacterium, assembly GCA_013815405.1. Taxonomy (GTDB): domain Bacteria; phylum Pseudomonadota; class Alphaproteobacteria; order Caulobacterales; family Caulobacteraceae; genus Acaudatibacter. The sequence goes on from JACDGF010000079.1 coordinate 6,784, forward strand.
TAGGGCCGCGCCTTCTCCTCGCGGGTGTGGGGGGCGTGGTCGGAGCCGAGCACGTCGGCCACCCCCATGGCGATCCCGCGCCACAGCCCCTCGCGATGGCCCGCGTCGCGGATCGGCGGGTTCATCTGGGCCAGGCCCCGCAGCTTTTCGTAGGCTTCCGGGCCGGCGAGAGTCAGGTGCTGGGGCGTAATCTCGACGCTGGCCACGTCCTTGTAGAGCGCGAGGAACTCGATCTCCTCGGCGGTGGAGACGTGGAGCACATGGATGCGTTTGCCGGCCGCCCGCGCCAGGGCGACGAGGCGCCGCGTCGAGCGGATGGCGCATTCGGCGTCGCGCACCTCCGCATGGCTGGCCCAGTCCCCTTCCCTGGCCAGGGGCCGGCGCTCGGCGAGGCGGTATTCGTCCTCCGAATGGAAGGCCGCCCGGCGCCGGACGTGGCGCAGGATCGCCGCGACCCCCTCGTCGTCGGGGACCAGCAGGGTTCCGGTCGAGGCGCCCATGAACACCTTGACCCCGCAGCAGCCCGGCAGCCGCTCCAGCTCTCCGAGGTCCGCGGCGTTCTCGTGGGTGCCGCCGACGTAGAAGGCGTGGTCGCAGTGCATCCGGCCCTTGGCGCGGGCCAGCTTGTCGGCGATGGCCGGGGCGTCGGTGGTCGCCGGCTCGGTGTTGGGCATCTCGAAGACGGCGGTCACCCCGCCCAGGACCGCGGCGCGCGAACCGCTCTCGAAGTCCTCCTTCCACTCCATCCCCGGCTCGCGGAAATGGACCTGGGTGTCTATCACGCCCGGCAGCACGGTGAGGCCGCGCGCGTCGAACACCGCGCCGGCCGAAGCCTGGCCCAGGTCGCCGATCGCCGCCACCTTGCCGGCGCGGACGCCGACGTCGGCCAGCCCCCGGCCCGCGTGGTTGACCACCTCGCCGCTGCGCACGATCAGGTCGTAGGTATCGGGCATCGCCGCCTTTCACTCCGGGTTTCTTCGACCAGGGCCTCGGCCGCCGCGATCACCGCGGCCGTCGGAAGCTCCATCATATGGCAGATCGCCTGGCTGAGGCTCGGGTCCATCTGGCGGAACTGCTCGAAGCTCCGCGGCCCGCGCACGGTGCGCGCCAGCGGGCCCCAAGGGGCGTAGAGCGCCTCGTCGGACGGGCCGAACAGGCCCAGGGTCGGGACGCCGGCGGCGGCGGCCAGGTGCATGAGGCCCGAATCATTGCCGATGAAGAGGCGCGCCCGCCCCAGCGCCGCGAAACACATCAGCAGGCTCTCGCGCTCCACCAGATCGATGCAGCGCGAGCGGGGAACCGCCGCCTTGACCGGTTCGGCGGCGCCCCGGTCGCCCGGCCCGCCCAGGACCATCAGCCGCCCGC
>JACDGF010000080.1 GCA_013815405.1 Caulobacteraceae bacterium
CCGCCCGCCCGCGCCGGATGGGGCGCCCGGTCATGAAGAGCTTCGGCGCCTCGCTCGGGCGCGGAGGGGCGCCGGGCTTCGAAACGGTCCCGCCTGGGGCCGCCGCGACCATGGACGTCGCTTTCGAACGGGCGGCGTGGGCGCTCTTCGCGCGGCGGGGCGGCCGTCTCGTCCAGATCGACGATCTCCGAAACCTGCCAACCCTTGGGCCGCTTGACCACGTCGCAGACGATGAGCGAGCCTTCCATCGCGCCTTCCCGGCCGGCGCTGCGCAGGGATGTGACGTGCAGGAGAACGTCGCGCAGGCCCGTGCGGCTGGCGTCGTCGGGTACGATGAAGCCGTAGCCCTTGCCCGCGTCGAACCATTTTACCCGACCGCTGATCCGCACGGATTCGTCGTGCGGCCCCTGGCCCTCGAAATCCAGATCGGACATTGGCCCCTCAGCCCCGCTCCCGGCCCTATATCGGGCGAGAACCTCCACCATACCACTGTCTTTAACAAATCAAGAGGCGTCAATTCGCCTTTCCGAGCCTTGGTGTCCCACGGCGCCTAGGCCGGCGCCAGTTCGCGGATCAGGCGCAAGACCTGGCCCGCGTGTTCCTTGCGGCAGATGAGCAGGTCCGGCAGATAGGGGTTTTCCCGGTTGTAGCGCAGGGGCGAACCGTCGATCCGCGAAACGTGAAAGCCGGCCGCCTCGGCGACCGCGACGGGCGCGCAGGAATCCCATTCGTACTGGCCGCCGGAATGAAGATAGATATCGGCTTCGCCCCGGACCACGGCCATGGCCTTGGCGCCGGCCGAGCCCATGGGCGCGAGTTCGGCTCCGAGCTTGCCGGCCACCGCCACCGCTTCGGACGCCGGCCGCGTGCGGCTGACCACCATCTTCAAGGGGCCGCCTCCGACCGGCGAGACCAGGGCCGGATCATCGGTGGACAAGGTCAGGGGCAGGCCGGGAAGAGCGACGGCCCCGACGGTGGCCACGCCGTCGACGGCCAGGGCGATATGGACGGCCCAGTCGGCGCGCCGCTCGCCATATTCACGGGTGCCGTCGAGCGGGTCGACGATCCACACCCGTCGCCGCGCCAGCCGGCCGGCGTCCGCCGCCTCCTCTTCGGAAAGGACCGCATCGTCTGGCCGCGCCTCGGCCAGGGCTTCCATGATGAAGGCGTTGGCCACACGGTCGCCCGCCTTGCCCAGCGCCTTGAGCTCGAACAGGCCTGATCGCTGAAGGGTCAGCAGGAGCTCGCCCGCCGTCTCGGCGATGCGCCGCGCGAGCCGAGCGTCGGCCTGGTCGTCGGTGTCGGTCATTGCGGGCATCCTGAAAAAGGTGATGTGCGACGCGCGCCGAGCGGCGCCGGGCGGGCGGCCATGGCGGCGAAAGGCGAAGAGCACGGGCTTGTGCCCCGTTATCCCGCCGGATGTAAAGTCGCTACCGGCTCGGTCCCCGAAGGACGATGAATCCGTACCGGCGAAACACCGCCGCCGCCGGCGGGCTTCGCAGATAGTCCAAAAAGGCGCGCGCGCCCGTGTGGGTCGAAGCGGCGATCAGGGCGGCGGGATAGACGATGGGGGGGTGGCTCATGTCGGGAAAGAGGCCGACGATCCGCACCGCCGGCTCGATCCTGGCGTCGGTGTCGTAGACGATTCCGAGCGGCGTCTCGCCGCGGGCGACGAACGCCAGGGCGCCGCGCACGTTGTCGGCCCTTGCGAGCTTGTCCTTCACGCTGTCCCAGACGCCGAGCGAGGTCAGGGCCGCCTGACCATATTTTCCGGCCGGAACCTCTGGCCCGGCCATCGCCAGCCGCCCGGTCCCCAGCGCGGTCGCCAGCGCCATGCCCTTGCCGATCCGCAAAGCCGTCTTGGAATCCGCCGGGGCGATCAGGGCCAGATGATTCGAAAGAAGGTCTCGCCGGCTCGCGGCCACGATCAGCCGGCGCTGGGCGAGATAGTCCATCCATTGGCTGTCCGCCGAGAGGAAGAGGTCGGCCGGCGCCCCCTGCTCGATCTGCCGCGCCAGGGCCGAGGACGCCGCATAGGAAAACCTGACCGGGGTCTGGGTCCTGGCCGTATAGGCCTTGCCCACCTCGTCCAGCACATTCTTCAGCGACGCGGCCGCGAAGACGGTGACCGGCGCCTTGGCCTCAGCGACCGCAGCTGCCGGCGCCGCGAGCGTCAAGATCGTCAGGCCGGCGAGGAACAGACGGCGCGGGATATCGCGGATCATGGGGTCACTCCACAGCCAGGATGATGTGGGAGGCTTTGATCAGGGCGACCGCGGGCTCGCCGACGGCGAGGCCCAGTTCGCGCGCGCTCTGACGCGTGATGGTCGCGGTCAGCGTCTTTCCCGCGTCGAGCACGAGGATGATCTCGCTGTTCACCGCGCCGTTCTCGTGGTGGACGACGGTTCCGGTCAGGCGGTTCCGGGCGGAGGTGCGCAGGGCCTCGCCATCCGGCGCCAGAATGATGGCGCTGGACGTGATCAAGGCGATGGCCTCCCGTCCCGGCGTGAGGCCCAGATCCTCCACGCTTTGGCGGGTGATGATGGAAACGATCTCCACGCCCTTGGCGATCTAGAGAGCGACCTCGCAATTGACCGCGCCGGGCGTCACCGAGGCGACGACGACGCGAAGCGCATTGCGCGCGCTGGTTTTCATGGCGAGACTCCACATCAGGGACCGGAGGGGCGGCCGGGCCGGATCGCCGAGCCGTCGCTGGAGCGACTTCATCGCGTGGCTCAACTCGCCTTCGACCGCGTGGAAGGCCGCGATCACCACGCGGCCTGCTTCGGTCACCGCCGCGCCGCCGCCATGCCGCCCACCGGCCGTGGCGACCACCAGCGGCGTGTCGAAGAGATTGTTGATCGCCCGCACCGCGTCCCAGGCGCCCTTGTAGCTCAGGCCGGCGGCCCTGGCCGCCTGGGCGATCGATCCCAAGTCGCCGATCGCTTCGAGAAGGGCGATGCGCTCGCTCCCCACGCGCGCGCCGGCGCCGCCGCCAAGGGTCACGAAGGCCGCCGGGGCGGGACTTGCCGCCATCACCTCACACGCCCCCCGCGAGCGGGCGCCGAAGCCGTTGTAGAGCCGGCCCATCTGGGCAAGAGGTTCGCCATTTCCGCCGCTCCCAAAGAGCCGTTATGAAATGATACTACATAACGATGGTCAAGGAGGTCGAGCGACAGGAGGTCGAGCGATGGCTGGGAGGCTTGAAGCGTTGTAAGTTGCGCCCAAGCGCCTTGGCGGCGAAAGCGGAGGTTTCCATGAAAACAGCGGTCGGGCCGATCTTCTTCCTCATCCTTGCGTTCGTTGGTTCGACGAGCGTCTTGGCCGCGCCCGCGCCGCCGGAAAATGACGCGCTCGCGCTGGGCCGCCAGCTCGCCGATACGGGTGATTTCCAGGCCCTGCTCAAGACCGGCGCCGAAGTGCAGATCGGCGAGCTTCAGCGAGATACTCCGGGCCTGAGCGCGGCCGACAAGGAACAGGTGGCGCGGATCGGCCGCGCGACGATGGAGGCGGCGCGGGCAAGGATCGTCGAGAAGCTCGGCGCCGTCTACGCCCGGGCCTTCGGCCTTCCCGACCTGAAAGCCATGGTGGCGTTTTTCGCCAGCCCGGCAGGCAAGGCCTATGCCGGCCGGTACGCCACCACCTTGCCGGAACTGGCCAAGACCCTCCAGGGGTTCGATTTCAAGCGCGAGACGCTCAGGGCCGTATGCTCCGAGACTAGGAAGGCTTGCCCGGCCAAGTAACGCGCGGCCTCGTTCACGGAGATCCCTCATGGGCGTTCGCCGTTCGCGCATCGATCATCTGGCGCACGGTCAGGACAAGCTTCCTGCAATCGGTCGGTTTCGCGCAAAACATCATGGCGCCGTGACTGGCCAGAAGATCGGTCGGAATGGCCACCCCCGAATGCAGGATCACGTGGACGGATCGGGCCAGCAGGTGCTCGGCCAAGGGCGTGACCTCGCCATCGCTCAGATTGAAGTCGAGAATGGCCGCCGTCGGGGCTTCGACGGATTCCAGAAGCCTGAAGGCCCCGAACGCTGCCGCACGGGCCCACCACCTCACCGTGTGCGTCTTCCACGGCGGTTGCGATGTCATAGGCTATGAAGGGTTCGTCATCGGCGACCAGAACCCGAACAGCATGCAACACGAAGGGCTCCTTGCCTCGTCTCAAAGGCTACGGCGAGACAAGATGTTCCAGGGGCGCGGTGATTTTGACCGCGAGCCCGCCCGGCCTCCAGTCGTGGAGGATTTCGCCGGCGAGTTGGCCAGCGACGCTTCGCCGGGCCAGGACCGACCCGAAACCTTCCTGAGCCGGCCTGCCCGCGACGACGGGCCCGCCCCGCTCCTCCCAACTGAGTTCCAGGCGATCCCCAGAGGTGCTCCACGCGATGCGCACCTGGCCCCGGGCTTGGGAGAGGGCGCCATGCTTCACCGCGTTCGTCGCCAATTCGTTCAGAACCAGGGCCAGCGCGTTCGCGGCCCTGTCGTCGATGGCGATATGCGACCCGGCGATCGACAGCCGCTCATCGCCCTGGGCGGTGGGGCCGTCCGCATAGGCGGAGAGGACGGCCTTGGCCAGACTCGCCAGATCGGTGCGTCGCTTGCGCCCGGTTCCGCCGGCCGAGGTGGTGGGCAGGATCAATTCGTGCGCCCGCGCCATGGCGTCGAGGCGCCCACGAATCGCTTCTCCCATCTGAACGGGATCCCGGGCGGAGCGGGCGCTCAGGGAGACTACCCCATTCACCACCGCGAACAGGTTCTTGACCCTGTGGTTCATTTCGCGAAGCAGCAGGCCCTGCGCTTCCTCCGCGGCCCTGCGAGCACTGATGTCACGGAACGTACAGATCGCGCCTTGCAGAGCGTCGTCCCGCTTGATCGGCTGGACCCAGTACTCGACGGGAAAGCTGGACCCGTCGAGGCGAAAAAAGAGTTCATCGTTCACATGGACCGGCTCACCGGTCTGGGCGGTCCGATAGATCGGGCAGTCACTTCTGTCATAGGGGGCGCCGTCGGGATGGGAGTGATGAATGACCTCATGCAGCTTGCGCCCGATGACCGCGCGTTCGTCTTCGAACCCCAGGAGGCGCAGGAAGGCGGCGTTGCAGTGGGTGGTCGAACCCTCCCGGTCCAGACAATAGAATGCGTCCGCCGCCGCATCCAATATCAGGCGAAGATAGCTTTGATTGGCCAGCAGTTCGGCCTCCACCGTCTTGCGTTCGGTGATGTCGAAGAAGAATTGCGCCAGGCAGTTCCCAGCCGCGCGGCTTATTCGGATTTCGTGCCACCGCCCGGTCTGGCGGTTGTGATATTCGAAGTTGGCCGGCTCCCCGGTCTGAAGAACGCCGTCGCATACCTTCAGCCACCGCTTGTTGGGCGGCCCGGAGTCGCTGAGCTTCGCGCCCACCGCCTCCGGTCCGACGCCAAGCATGGATCGCAGGGCGGGGTTGATTTCCAGAATTGTGTAGTCGACCAGATGTTGCGCGTCATCCCGTATGGCTTCGCAGAACGCGACACCTTCGGACATCGCCTGAAAAAGCGCGTCGTAGTTCAAGTCTCGCTGTTTTTGCTCGGAAACATCGAACGATACGCCCATGGCGCCCATCGACCGGCCACGGGAGTCCTTGATTGGCGATACCGTCACAAAGGCGGGAAAGACCTCTCCGTTCTTTCGTCGTACTTGAAATTCACCACTCCAGGTGTCACCCCGCTCGACAAGCGCCAGCTTTTCCTTTCCATCGTTGGCGTTCGTCGGCACGACCTCGGTGATGTCGCGCCCCAAAACCTCACCCGCCGTCCAGCCATACAGCCGCTCGGCGAAGGGGTTCCAATAGGTGATGTGGCGATCGGCGTTGGTGGCGATCACGGCCTGCTGGACCGCGTCCAGCAAAGAAGTCTGCAAAAACGGGTGGGCGCCGGATGTCGCCCACTCCTCAGCCACGGGTCCGCCTGCCGTCATTCGGCGCTCCGTCGCGGCCGGTCGGGTCATCACCCAAGCGCTCCATGAGACCATTGACCCTCAATCTGAATACGGCGCAATCCAGGGATTTTCCAAGCGGGACGGCGTCGCAATTCGGCGGGCCTCGTCGTCGAAAAATTATTCGCGGGCGGACCAAACCAGACGCCGCGCCGCCACGTAAAATCGCCGGAGCGACTATGTCTTGAAGAAAAACCCGGCGGATTCGGGTTGGATTTTTCATCGATCACCGGGAGCGAAACTCTGGAATGGCTAGGCCTTCACCCCCCGCGGCCAGCGGCGGCCAGGCGATAAACGCGGCGACTTCCACCGCGAACGCCGCACGTAAGCTGGCGGCGGCGACGCTGGCGAGCGCGGTGATCACGGCGTCAGGGCGTCCCCATGCCGTGGGCGAAGCGATGGCGATCTATCAGGATTTCTTCCACGCCCTGTTTCCCAACCAAGGCAGCAGCCTCTACGAGGCCTGGAAGAAAGACGCCAGCCGCCTGACGACGGTTCACAACTAGGCTGGCTCATGGGCCTTCACCCGGCCCACGCCCTGGGCGTCCGGGCGCGGCCCAATCCACTTTGATCCCGATCGCCAGGCCGGTGAAAAAGCGTGGCAGGCCCTAGGGGAGTCGAACCCCTCTTCCCAGATTGAAAATCTGATGTCCTAACCGATAGACGAAGGGCCCGGGCGGAACGCGGGAGCCAGGGGATATATCCGCCGGCCCCAGGCCGTGCAAGGAGACCGTGCGAGGGCTCACGACGGGCGGGCGCGCCGGGGATCGGCGGCGTCCTCGATGTGCAGTTCGACGCCGTCGCGGCCGTTCCAGTCGTCGGCCTTCAGCTTGCCGGCTACATGAAGGGCTGCCCCGCCAGCCATCAGCCGACGCCCCAGTTCGCTGTCTCCCGCCCGCCATGCCACGGCCTTGAGTCGGCCGCCCGCGGCGTCGACGAGGCCGCAGCGTATATGGCCGCCGCGAAGGGCCATGGGCCGGTCGGGCCTGACATCGGCCAGGGCGAACAGGGGTTCGGGATTGCCCGGGCCGAAAGGCGCCAGGGCCGCGAATTCGCCCAGCAGCGTCCGCGCGCCCGGGCCCGGGATCACCAGGGCGTCGATGTCCACGGCGTCGTCTTGGTTCGCCGCGGCCATCTCGTCGGCGAGGCGCCGGCAAAGGAAGGCGCGCAGTTCGGGGAGCGCCGAGGGCCGCAAGGTGAGACCCGCCGCCATGGCGTGCCCGCCGCCGGTCAGCAAAAGCCCCTCGTCGAAGGCGGCGTGGATCGCCCGGCCCAGATTGACCCCCGGCTGGGAGCGGCCCGAGCCCTTGCCGATGTCAGCGGCCCGGTCCAGCCCGACCACCACCACCGGCCGCCGGTAGCGCTCGCGAAGGCGGCTGGCGACGATGCCGATCACGCCGGGGTGCCAGCCTTCCCTTGCCACGACGATCGCCGGCGCGGCCGGGTCGAAATTGCTGTCGCGGTCGATCGCGGTGATCGCCTCCTCGACGATCCGGCGCTCGACGTCCTTGCGCTCGGCGTTCAGGGAGTCGAGTTGGCCGGCCAGATCGATGGCTTCGGCCGGATCGTCGGTGGCGAGCAGGCGCGCGCCGAGGTCCGAGCGGCCGATACGCCCCCCCGCGTTGATCCGCGGGCCCAGGATGAACCCGGCCTCGAAGACACCGGCGTCCCCGGCCTTCGCCCCGGCGACCCGCATCAGGGCGGCGAGCCCGGGGTTGGCCCAACTCGACATGCTTTTCAATCCCAACGCGGCCAGGGCGCGATTGAAACCGATCAGTTGGGTGACATCGCAGATGGCGCCCATGGCGGCCAGGTCGAGCCAGCGGCGCAGGTCCGGCTCGGCCAGGGTGGCGAACAGGCCCCGTCGCCGGGCCTCGCGATTGAGCGCGGCCAGGAGGACGAAGGTCACCCCCGCCGCGGCCAGCATCCCCTGTCCCGAGACGCAGTCCGGCCGGTTGGGGTTGACGAGGGCCGCGACTGCCGGGGGAATGGCGCGCATCAGGTGATGGTCGATGACCACTACCTCCAGGCCGATCTCGCCTGCCGCCGCGATGGCGTCATGGGCGGCCGCCCCGCAATCGACCGTGATCACCAACTCCGTCCCCTCGGCGCGCAAG
>JACDGF010000081.1 GCA_013815405.1 Caulobacteraceae bacterium
ACCGAGCACCGCGTAGAGCTGGAAGAGGACGACCGCGGCCAGGGCGGCGAGGATGATGAGTTCGAGAACCTGCAAGGCGACACCGAAGGATTTCGACCTGTACGACCCTTCCATATAGGCGCTTTGGCGGCCCGCGTCAGCCGCCCCGGCGTTGCGGGATTCCAGGCCCCGTGATAGCGGAGCCGCCTCGCCGCCGCCCTCCCCTCACGCCGACGACACCGGACCCCTTGGCCATGACCGATTCCGACAGCGCGCCGCCGGCCCTCGGCGTCGGCGTTCCAGGCGAGGCGCCCCAGCCGGGGATCCGCATCCTGGCGCAATATGTGCGCGACCTGTCCTTCGAAAGCCCGCATGTGCCCGACTCCCTGCGCGGGACCGTCCAACCCCAGATCGAGCTGGGGGTGGAGCTGAACGCGAAGGGCCGCGAGGACGCCCTCTTCGAGGTGGAGCTGAAGCTCACCGCCCGCGCCGCCCGGGAGGCCGAGACGGTGTTCCATATCGAGCTTCTCTACGCCGGCCTGTTCCAGATCGTCGGGGTCCCGGAGGCGGATCTCGAAGCGGTGCTGATGATCGAATGCCCCCGCTATCTCTTCCCGTTCGCGCGGCGGATCGTCGCCGACCTGACCGCCGAGGGCGGCTTCCCGCCGTTCATGCTCGAACCCCTGGATTTCGCCGGCATCCACGCGGCCCGCCGGGCCCAGGCCAACGCCCCGGTCGCCGGCAACGCTTAGGGCGGCGCGGCTTAGAACGGCACGATGTTGCGCTTGCGGCTGTAGGCCAGGTAGCCGACGTTGGCGCCCAGGCGGAAGCCGACGCCGGCGCGGATGGGGGCCAGGGTGATGGCGTTGGCCCGCTGGTAGTTCGCCCCCAGGCCGCCGATGAAATAGGCCGAACCGTCGACCCCGGGAAAGCGCTGGAAGATGGCGTCGGGGAATTGCAGGTTGTAGCACAGGGTGAAGACGCGGCTGGCGTTGCCGCCGGCGTCGAAGCCGACCGAGGGGCCCTGCCAATAGACCGTCGTGGTCGGCTGGGTCTTCATATAGAGCAGCCCCTTGCCGTAGCGCAGACCCACCACGAAGGCCGCCGAGCCCTCCTGGCCGGCGACATAGCCGGTGGGCCGGCCGTTGTCCCGGAACAGCCGCTCGATCAACGCGCCGACCGATTCGGCGCCCACGCCGAAGAAATCGGAGATGCTGTTGACCAGTTCGTCGTTGCTGTAGGTCGGCGCGGGCATCGGCCCGGCCTTGCCGGTCGGGCCGTTCGGCTGGCCGGGCGCGGCGGGGGCGTCCGGCCGTTCCTGGCCCAGGGCGGGGCGGGCGGCGAGGCTGGCCAGGCCGGCGGCGATCAGCGAGCGGCGGTCCATTGACGAATCACTCCGTGACGGCGCTCCCGAAGACGCCCGGTTCCTCGACCGTTCCTTGCGGCCCGATGGGTTAACGGGGGCTGAAATTGCCGGCGCCGGCGTGATCCATGTTAGACGCCTCGCGCCATGACGACCCCCACCGCCCTCATCCGCAACTTCGCCATCGTCGCCCACATCGATCACGGCAAGTCGACCCTCTCGGACCGCCTGATCCAGGAGACCGGGGGGCTGACGGCGCGGGAGATGAAGGAGCAGGTGCTCGACTCCATGGAGCTGGAGCGCGAGCGGGGGATCACCATCAAGGCCCAGACGGTGCGCCTCGCCTACCGCGCCGACGACGGCCGCGACTATGTCCTCAACCTGATGGACACCCCCGGCCATGTGGATTTCGCCTATGAGGTGAGCCGCTCCCTGGCCGCCTGCGAGGGCTCGATCCTGGTGGTGGACGCCAGCCAGGGGGTCGAGGCCCAGACCCTGGCCAATGTCTATCAGGCGATCGAGCACGACCATGAGATCGTGCCGGTTCTCAACAAGGTGGACCTGCCCGCCGCCGAGCCGGACCGGGTGCGCCAGCAGATCGAGGACGTGATCGGCATCGACGCCTCCGGCGCGATCCTATGCTCGGCCAAGACGGGCCTGGGCATCCATGATGTGCTCGAAGCCATCGTCACCCGCCTGCCCGCCCCCGCCGGAGACGAAGCCGCGCCGCTGAAAGCCCTGCTGGTCGACGCCTGGTACGACGCCTATCTCGGCGTCGTGGTGCTGGTGCGGGTGTTCGACGGGTGCCTGAGGGCCGGCCAGCAGGTGCGCATGATGCAGGCCGGCGCCACCTACAAGATCGACAGGATCGGCGTCTTCCTGCCCAAGGCGAGCGACGTCGCCTCGCTCGGCCCTGGCGAGATCGGCTTCATCACCGCCCAGATCAAGGAGGTGGCCGACGCCGCCGTGGGCGACACCATCAGCGAGGAGCGGCGCCTCACCCCCACCCCCCTGCCCGGGTTCAAGCCGGTGCGGCCGGTCGTGTTCTGCGGCCTCTTCCCCGCCGACGCCGCCGACTTCGAGGATCTGCGCGCCGCGGTCGGCCGCCTGCGCCTCAACGACGCCAGCTTCACCTATGAGATGGAGACCAGCGCCGCCCTGGGCTTCGGCTTCCGCTGCGGCTTCCTGGGCCTGCTGCACCTGGAGATCATCCAGGAGCGCCTGACCCGGGAGTTCAACCTCGACCTGATCGCCACCGCTCCCAGCGTGATCTACCAGATCACCCTGACGGACGGCGAAACCCTGGAACTGCACAATCCGGCCGATCTGCCCGATCCGGTCAGGATCGCCAGCATCGCCGAGCCGTGGATCCGCGCCACCATCTTCACCCCCGACGACTACCTCGGCTCGGTGATCAAGCTTTGCCAGGATCGGCGCGGCGCCCAGCGCGAGCTCTCCTATGTCGGAAGCCGGGCCATGGTGGTCTACGACCTGCCGCTCAACGAGGTGGTGTTCGACTTCTACGATCGCTTGAAGAGCATCTCCAAGGGCTACGCCAGCTTCGACTATCAGCTGGAGGACTATCGGACGGGCGACCTCGTCAAGATGCTGATCCTGGTCAACGGCGAGAGCGTCGACGCCCTTTCCATGCTGGTCCACCGCGGCCGCGCCGAGACCCGCGGCCGGGGCATGGTGGAAAAGATGAAGGAACTCATCCCGCCCCACCTCTTCGTCATTCCCATCCAGGCGGCCATCGGCGGCAAGATCATCGCCCGCGAGACCGTCCGCGCCCTGCGCAAGGACGTCACCGCCAAATGCTACGGCGGCGACGCCACCCGCAAGCGCAAGCTCCTGGACAAGCAGAAGGAAGGCAAGAAGAAGATGCGCCAGTTCGGGAGGGTCGACATCCCCCAGGAGGCGTTCATCGCCGCGCTGAAGATGGACGCGGATTGAAGGAAGGATTGATACCCGGTCAGGATTCGGGTATCAGAAACGAGGTCAGCACCAAAAGGAGGATAAGTCATGTCGGCCTTCCATGTTCGCGTCGTCGAAGGCGGCAAGATCGTCCTTCCGGCCGCGTTGCGCCGCAAGCATGGCTTCGACGTCGGCAAGACGCTGGTGGTCGATGATTCTCGTGGCGGCGTGACCCTTTGCTCGCTTGAAGAGGCGATCTCCGCCGCCCAGGCGATCATGGCCAAGGTCGCGCCTGCTGAGCGCGTGCTCTCGGACGAATTGATCGCCGAACGCCGCCAGGAGGCGGCGCGTGACTGAGCGTTTCGTCCTCGACGCCTCCGCCGTCCTGTGCCTGATCCGCGGCGAACCGGGGGCGGATGTCGTCGCGGCGGCGCTTCCTGAAAGCAGCATCAGCGCGGTCAACCTCGCCGAAGTCGTCGCCAAGTTGGTCGACCTGGGAATGAACGAAGACCTCATCGCGCGCGTCCTGGATCCGCTGCGCCTGCGCGGCCTACCCTTCGACTCGGAGCAGGCCCACGCGAGCGGCCTGCTCCGCCGGTTGACCCGCGCTCTCGGCCTGTCGCTGGGTGACCGAGCCTGCCTTTCCCTGGCCGCGCAACTCGGCGCCACGGCCTTGACCACGGACAGGACCTGGAGCGCGGTCGCGGCGACCGCGAAGGTCGTCATGGTTCGATAGGGGACGTCCCTGCAAATGGAATGACGGCGACGCCACCCGCAAGCGCAAGCTCCTGGACAAAGCAGAAGGAAGGCAAGAAGAAGATGCGCCAGTTCGGGGTCGACATCCCGCGGGAGGCCTTCATCTCCGCGCTGAAGATGGACGCGGACTAGGGGAAAGCACCCCGTCCAATTTCGGTCGTCAAAAACCCACTTTGGATTTTGGGAGTGGGCGTGTAGCCATTCCGCTTGAACTTCTCGATCCATTCGTCAGCGCTTTCAATCGGCCATAACTGGAGGTTGAGGTAGCAGCGACCACCGGTTCCTAATGCGGTTTGAAGGGTTTGCCTCATTTCGGCTTCCTGCACCGCAGACTGCATCCAGAATCGTGCGTTGATCATGGGGAGGTGGTGATCTGGCAGTTGGCCCGAACTGTTCTGACCGCCGATTGCAGTAATCGAAAGCCAACCCAGTTTGCCCTCTTTAACATCGGCGATTTTGCCGGGGCCAAACGTCCCCTGAACCTTGGCCTGAGGAAAATCCATCACCCCAATGATTTCATGCTGATGTCTAACTAGGCTTAAATCGTCCTCATCCATCAGCTTTCCGTCAGCCGAAAGGGAGAATTCTTCAACGGTGTCGCGCTCGCTGCGCGCGCGTCGGACGTCATGCGCGAAATCCTCTCCGTCAAATTTCATCTGGTGACGGACGCCGGTTACTTGGAAGCCGAGATAGCAATTCTCACCTGAGAAGCGAGCAGCGAGAAACTGCAGGTCTTCCTCGCGCCAGCCGAAATAGGTCGGGTTCCCAATCGCCTTCGCTTTGCCTCTTCCGAACATCAATGCCCCACCTTTCATTGCGCAGCCACGTGCTCAAATCGCGCTGTAGCAAGCGAGCTGAGCGTCGAGAATAGCACGGTGAGTCATACGATTGGTGCCTTCGCAGCTCGACTATCTTGCTGCGGTTTCCCACGTACGGTCACATGGACACCCTTACTCCAATCGAGCGCAGCGAACGCATGTCCCACGTCAGGGGCAAGGGGAGCGCCGCCGAACTCCGTGTCCGAAGCCTCGTCCACCGGATGGGCTACCGCTTTCGCCTCCACGGCGCGAAGCTGCCCGGCAAGCCCGATCTGGTCTTTGCCTCCCGCCGCAAGGCGATCTTCGTGCATGGGTGTTTCTGGCATCGGCACCCCGACCCCAACTGCCGGCTGGCGCGGCTGCCCAAATCACGGCAGGATTTCTGGGTCCCGAAGCTCACGGGGAATCGGGAGCGGGATGTGCGCACCCAGCGCGCGTTGGAGAGCCTGGGTTGGAAGGTGCTGGTGATCTGGGAGTGCGGTTTGCGGGACGAGGCTTCCGTCGAGAACGAAATTAGAACATTCTTGGACTCATGAGGTCGATCGAACTTTTCGCGGGCGCCGGGGGACTCGGCATTGGGCTGCACCAGGCCGGGTTCCACCCCGAGACGGTGGTGGAGTGGGACCACGACTGCTGCGAAACCCTGCGTGAGAACCAGACGTTCGATCACCCGATCATCCGCGAGTGGCCCCTGGTCGAGGGCGACGTGCGACGGGTCGATTTCAAGGGCTTCGAGGATCGGCTCGACCTGGTTTCCGGCGGCCCGCCGTGCCAGCCCTTCTCGGTCGGCGGCAAGCACAAGGCGCACGACGACGCGCGCGACATGTTCCCCCAGGCGATCCGCGCGGTGCGGGAGGCGCGGCCCCGGGCCTTCATCTTCGAGAATGTCAAGGGCCTCACCCGGGCGGCCTTCCGCAACTATTTCGAATACATCAAGCTCCAGCTCGAGCATCCCGAAGTGGTGGCGCGTGAGGACGAGGACTGGACCGGTCACCTGGACAGGCTGGAGCGCCATCACATCCAGGGCGCGCGGAGCGGGCTGCACTATCGCGTCGTCGCCCGCGTGCTGAACGCGGCCAACTACGGCGTCCCGCAACGGCGGGAGCGGGTGGTGTTTGTCGGGTTTCGCGACGACCTTGATCTGGAGTGGAACTTCCCGGTGCCGACCCACAGCGCCGACTCGCTGCTTTGGGAGCAGTTCCGAAACGGCGCCTATTGGGACCGGCATGAGATCGCCACCAACGATCGCCCGTCCGATCCCTCCTCGGCGGCCCGCGCCGAACGGATGGAGCGCAAGCCCGCCACCTGCGCCTGGCGCACCGTCCGCGACGCCATCGGCGATCTTCCCGATCCGGAGTGGGAGCGCGACGCCGCGCGCGGGATCGCCAACCATCGCTTCCAGCCCGGCGCGCGCAGCTACGTCGGCCATACCGGCAGCCCGCTCGATGAACCGGCCAAGGCCCTCAAGGCCGGCGTCCACGGCGTGCCCGGCGGTGAGAACATGCTCAGCGCCGCCGGCGGAGTCCGTTATTTCACGGTCCGCGAGAGCGCCCGGCTGCAGACCTTTCCCGACGACTTCGTCTTCCATGGCTCGTGGTCGGAAACCATGCGGCAACTGGGGAACGCCGTCCCCCCTCGCTTGGCCGAAGTGATCGGGCGCGACGTGGCGAGGAAGCTGAGGTTCGCGGCTTGACGGAGCCCTACAATCCGCTTTCGCGGCTTAATCTGGCCAAGAGTATCGAAGCGGAGATCCTCGGCGGGCCGCTCCTGCCTCTCGACGAGCTGGGGCCCTTTCGCGGCGCGGGCATCTACGCCCTCTACTATTCCGGGGACGTGGACTTCTATGAACCGTTGAAGCTCAGTCTGGCGACCGGCAATCCCCGGCCGATCTATGTTGGCAAGGCGATACCCAAGGGTGGGCGCACCGGTGGCTTGCGAGCGGCCGATCTGGCGACGACCGCGATGGCTTCGCGCCTGCGCAAGCACGCCAAATCGATCTCCGCCGCCACCAACCTCCGGGTGGCGGATTTCCTGACGCGATTCCTGGTCGTAGACGACATCTGGATACCGCTAGGCGAGAACATGCTCATCGAAACCTATCAACCGGTGTGGAACCGGGTGATCGCCGGTTTCGGCAACAATCCGCTGGGCCGAGGGCGGCTGGCGCAAAGCGTGTCGCTTTGGGATGTCCTCCATCCTGGCCGCATTCCCGACGCGCCTGCCCATCGGCAGGGGCTCGATCAGGGCGTGCTGGTGGAAAGGGTGCGGCGGTTTCTGCGAGGAGAAGCGGTGCCTCGGGTGGACGAGCGGGATCCCATCGAGTTGGAGGAGGGCGAGGAGGGTTGAGAACCCTTGGCGCCGGGTCCCTCCGCCGGCCCCGTTGACTCCCTTTCCCGGCCCAACGAAAACGCCGCGCCCCATCCCCGCTCGATCGCGCGGGGATGTCCTACGATTGAGAGGACTCCGCGTGCCCCCGCCCGACGATCACCTCCTGCCGGTCTACAACCGCGCCCCGCTGGCGTTCGAGCGGGGCGAGGGGGCGTGGCTCTATACGGCGGAGGGGGAGGCTTATCTCGATTGCCTGGCGGGGATCGCGGTCACGGGGCTGGGGCATGGGCATCCCAAGCTGGTCCAGGCGCTGAAGGACCAGGGGGAGAAGCTGTGGCATATCTCCAACATATTTCGCATCCCGGGCCAGGAGGTTCTGGCGGCGCGGCTGGCCGAGGCGACCTTCGCCGACCTGGTGTTCTTCACCAATTCGGGGACCGAGGCGGTGGAGTGCGCGCTGAAGATGGCGCGGCGGTTTCACTGGGCCGCCGGCCAGCCCGAGCGGATCGACGTCATCGGCTTCGAGGGCGCCTTCCACGGGCGCAGCTACGCGGCCGTCTTCGCCGCCGGCAACCCGAAGTATGTCGAGGGCTACGGCCCGCCCCTGCCGGGCTTCGTTCAACTTCCGTTCGGCGACATGGCGGCGCTGGAGGCGGCGATGGGGCCGACGACGGCGGCGGTGATCGGCGAGCCGGTGCAGGGCGAGGGCGGCGTGCGCGCCTGGCCGGAGGGAGACCTTTCCGCCCTGCGCGCCCTCTGCGACGAACGCGGCGTCCTGCTGATCTACGACGAGATCCAATGCGGCCTGGGGCGGACCGGCAGGCTCTTCGCCCATGAGTGGGCCAGGGACGCGGCGCCGGACATTCTGTGCGTGGCCAAGGCGCTGGGCGGCGGCTTCCCAGTGGGCGCGTGCCTCGCCACCGCCCGGGC
>JACDGF010000082.1 GCA_013815405.1 Caulobacteraceae bacterium
GGCCTCGCCGAGGCCTCGGGGTCCGGCGATCCGCCGGCGCCCACGCCGCCGGCCGGCGGGGCGACGCAGCCCCTGTCCGACCAGACCGACGATGTCCCGCCCGGCGCCCCCTTCGTCGCGGCGGGCGCCGTCTATGGCGCGACGGGCGCCGGCTCGGGGGTGATTTTGCAGGCTCGCAAGCCGACGTCCCTGATCGTGCGCGGCCCGGGCGGCGTGGTCTATTTCGCCCGCCAGCTCGCGGCCGGGGAGGCTTGGCGGGCGCCGGCCATGGCGGGCCTCGTGGCCGACGCGGCGAACCCCGCCTCGATCGAGGTCTTCGCCGGCGGGGCTTCGCGCGGCGCGCTCATGCAGTCCCAGACGCCCTTGGCCCAGCTGAATCCCTAGTCGGACGCTGACAGGGCCTTGGGCGCGAGGCGGTTTCATCCTATCCTAAGGGCCTCATGGCCACCCAAGACCACACCCGCCTCCGCCCCTGGCGCGCCATCGAGCGGCGAGTCTCGCGGCGGATCCATGTCGGGGCCGTGCCGGTGGGGGGCGACGCGCCGATCACCGTCCAGTCGATGACCAATACGATCACCGGCGACGCCGCCGCAACGATCGACCAGATCCGCCAGCTCGAGGAAGCCGGCGCCGACATCGTGCGGGTGTCCTGCCCCGACGAGGACGCCACCGCCGCCTTCAAGGCCATCGCCAAGGCCTCGCGCGTGCCCTTGGTCGCCGACATCCACTTCCACTACAAGCGCGGCATCGAGGCGGCCAAGGCCGGCGCGGCGTGCCTCCGGATCAATCCGGGCAATATCGGCTCGCCGGCCCGCGTTCGCGAGGTCATACAGGCGGCGCGCGACCACGGCTGCTCGATGCGCATCGGGGTCAATGCCGGCTCCCTGGAGCGCGACCTGCTGGAGCGCTATGGCGAGCCGTGTCCGCAGGCCATGGTCGAAAGCGCGCTCGGCCACGCCCGCATCCTTCAGGACCACGACTTCCACGAGTTCAAGATCAGCGTGAAGGCCTCCGACGTGTTCATGACCGTTGCCGCCTATCAGATGCTCTCCGAAGCCATCGACTGCCCCTTGCACCTGGGCGTCACCGAGGCGGGGGCCCTGCGTTCGGGCACGATCAAGTCGGCCATCGGCATGGGCGGGCTGCTGTGGGCCGGGATCGGCGACACCATCCGCGTCTCCCTGGCCGCCGACCCGGTCGAGGAGATCAAGGCGGGCTTCGATATCCTCAAGTCGCTGGGCCTGCGCCATCGCGGCGTCAATATCATCGCCTGCCCCTCCTGCGCGCGGCAGGGTTTCAACGTCATCGAGACCGTGAACACGTTAGAGGAGCGGCTCAAGCACATCTCCGCGCCGATGAGCCTCTCGATCATCGGCTGCGTGGTCAACGGCCCGGGCGAAGCCCTGATGACCGACGTGGGCTTCACCGGCGGCGGCAAGGGCTCGGGCATGGTCTATGTGGCGGGCAAGGCCGATCACAAGCTGGACAACGATCGCATGGTCGACCACATCGTCGAGTTGGTCGAAGCCCGCGCCGCCGAGATCGAGGCGGCCGAGGGGCGGGCCACCCGGGCCGCGGCGCTCGTGGCGGCGGAATAGCGGGCGGCGCTCTTGCGCGCCAAGCCGTCGGCTGATTAGCTCAGCCTCCGATTTTTCACGGGAGAGAGTTCACATGTCGGTCGACGGCGCCTGGAAGACCACGGTCAATTCGCCGATGGGCGTGCAGCAGGGCACGCTCAACATAACCGCCAGCGGAGATTCCTTCACCGGCACCATGGCGGGCGCCGCGGGGTCCCAGGACATTTCGGGCAAGGTCGACGGCGCCAACCTCTCCTGGTCGGCCAAGATCACGTCGCCCTTTCCGATGACCCTGGAATTCACCGTCGCCGTCGACGGCGACAACATGACCGGCAGCGTCAAGGCCGGCTCCTTCGGCTCGTCGCCGCTGACCGGGGTGCGCGCCTGAGGCGCCGGGGGGGCGCACGAAGGCAGCAAAGCTGGGCAGTGATTCGCCGTATTTGGCAGTCGGTTTGGTTGCCGGATCGATCGGGGGGGCGGCTTCGCTATTCGCTTTCGGACAACTCGTTGATGACGTGTCTCGGCTGAAAAACATTGCTGAACTTGGCGCTGCTCGGGAACTGACTACGTTAGGTACGAAGGACGTCTCATTCAGCAGTCCCAACACTGAAGAGAAGCCGGTTTGAAATTTAGGACCATATGGAGGCAGCCACCCGGGCACCTACACTAGCTTCGCGAGGCTCGACCGTGGAACAGAGTGCCTGCCATCGAAATGATCGATCAGAATTGCCCTAGACGCTCGCGAGCTCGGCCTTCCTCGGCCCCATGTATCCGAACAGGAACGCTGCCACCTTGCGCATCTGGATCTCTTCCGAGCCCTCCGTGATGCGGTAACGGCGGTGGTGGCGATAGATGTGTTCGAAGGGCTTGTGGCGGGAGTAGCCGATGCCGCCGTGGACCTGCATGGCCCGGTCGGCGGCCTCGCAGACCAGGCGGTTCGCCCAGTAGTTGCACATCGATACCTTGTCGGAAATCCGGCGCTCGACTTCCTTGTGCGGCATGCGATCCATCTCCCAGGCGGTCTTGCGGATCAGCAGGCGCAGCATCTCGGCCTGGGTGGCCAGCTCCACCAGCGGCCACTGGATGGCCTGGTTGTCCGATAGAGGCTTGCCGAACGGCTTGCGGGCCCGCGCGTAGCGCACGCTCTGATCGATGCAGAAGACGGCGGCGCCCAGGGACGAGGCGGCTTGGCGGATGCGGTTCTGGTGAACGAAGCTTTGGCCCAGGCCCAGGCCCCGGCCCTCCACGCCCCAGATCGCCTCGTCGGAGACCCAGACGTCGGTGAGGCTCACCCGCGGGTGGTCGGTCGGCATGTTGAAGGTCCACAGCCACTCTTCGATCTTCACGCCGGGGTGGTCGGCTGGAACGAGAAACACGGTGATGCCGCCGGCGTCGCCGTCCTGGCCGCTCGTGCGGGCGAAGACCATCACGTGGGTGGCGACATGCATGCCGGTGGTCCACATCTTCTCGCCGTCGATCCGCCAGCCGAGGACGCCGTCCCTATCCTCGCGCACGGCCCGGGTCTCCATGAAGGTGGCGTCCGAGCCGTGGTTCGGTTCGGTGAGGCCGAACCCCGAGCGTATCCGCCCGTCGAGCAGCGCCGCGCCATGGCGCTCATATTGTTCGGGGGTGGCGAATTCCTTGAACATCAGGATGAAGGGATTGTTGCCGACGATCGAATGCTCGTTCTGAAGATCGTTGTGGAGGCCCAGGCCCTTGGCGGCGAGGTGCTCGCGGATCACCGCCATGGCCAGGTTCGAGCCCCCCTTGCCGCCCATCTCGACGGGCCAGGAAAAGCGCAGGTGGCCGGCTTCGTCGGCGCGCCGGCGGGCCTCGGCCAGCAGGGCTTCCCATTCGGGACGGGGAAGGCCGTGATTGTCCCAATCGGTCCGCGCATGCTCGCGCCGGTGGTCGAAAAAGCGGATATTGTCGTCCGCGAGCTCCAGCGGTCTGATTTCGTCCTCGATGAAGGCGTCGAGCTGCGCGAGGTAGTCGACGAGGTCCTGGGGCAGGGAAAAGTCCATCGAGCGATCTTCCTTTTCAGTCGGGCGCCATGCTGCGTTCGGCGAGGGCGGCGCGATAGCCCCAATAGGTTGGCTGGTCGACGGCGAGCTTGGCCAGGGTGGTCGCCCACAGATGTTCGGCGAGGCCGGGCGTGGCCAGGTCGAGGTCGCCGGTCGCCAGGCGTCGCGAGAGTTCGGCGTTGAGTTGCGCAAGGTCGCCGCCCATGCCCAGCAATGCCGCGAGGCGCGCCCGCTCGGCGGCTTCGGCGGCGGGGGCCAGATCGAGCTGGCGGCGCATCATCTCCAGGGCATTGGCGGCGACGCGGGCGTTGAAGGCGGTGTGGCCGGCGGTCTCGGGCGCCACCACCTCGCGCAGGAAGCGGGCCACGGCGGCGAGAATTTCACCGGGCGCGGGCTGATCCTGCATCGTCAGGCGGCCAGGAGGCGCATGAGGTCGACCTCGGTCTCCGAGGCGCGCCGGGCGATCACCGCGCGCTCCACGGTGGGGTCGGCGTTACGGAACGCCGCCGCCATGCCCGCGCACATCACCCCCCAGCGCAAGGAGCCGAAGACCTCCCAGAAGAGCGCCCGCTCGCGGTCGACCGGCGCGCCGCCCGCCGCCTCGTAGCCGGCCCATAGGTCTTCGCGCGTCCCAAACCCGCCCACGGGCTTGTCCGCCACGCCGAAGCGCCAGGAGTTGACGCAGATCCAGCCCAGATCCTCCATCGGATCGCCGACGTGGGCGAGCTCCCAGTCGAGCACCGCGCGCACGCCATCGGCGCCCACGATCAGATTGCCGTTGCGAAAATCGCCGTGGACCAGGCGGGGCCGCGCCGGCGGCGGGGGGCGGCGGCCGGCGAGCCAGCGGAAGGCCAGTTCGAACACCGGCCGGGGCCAGTCCGAGGCCCGATAGGCCTCCTCATACTGGCCGATCAGCGCCGCCGGCGTCGCGCGGCGAAGGGTGGGGAAGCGGTCCGGATCCAGCGTGTGAATGCCGGCCAGGATCTCGCCGCATTGCCGCGCCAGGCCCGGCCGGGCCGCCGCCAGGGCGTCGCCCCGGGCGATGCGCCCCCCCAGGGTCTCGCCCTCGACGACGCCCATGATGAAGCCGTGGCCCAGGCCGTCACCCGGTTCCAGGACATGGCGAACCGGCGGGACGGGGACGCCCACCGAACCGGCCGCCTGGATCAGCCGGGCCTCGATCTCCAGCCCCACGGCGGTGTCGGGCACGCGCGTCCCGCCCGGGGCGCGCCGCAGGATCAGGTCGGTCCGCGCCTCGCCGTGGCGAAGGACGAAACGCCAGATTTCCTGGGTCGCGCCGGCCGAGAGACGCGTCACCCCTTCGACGCCATCGCCGCCCAGGCGCCGGCGGGCCACGCGCCCCAAGGCTTCGGCCAGTTCGCTCACTCGGCGGTCATGGCCCGAGGTCCGGTCATGAGATGCTTTCGCCACCCTTCGAGGCCCAGCAAACTAGCCCAGCCTTCCGGTCGGTCAAACGTCCGCGATGGAGGGGACCGCCCCGGTTTCCAATGCGACGGTCGGAATGCGCCAGTCGCCGCATTTTTGGCGGCCGGACCGTAGAATCACCGTTGTTTACGGTCGATCGGCGTTTGGTTCGGGCAAGATGCGTCAGGCCTCGACGCCCGGAGGGCCGATCTCGACCTCACGGGGCGGAAGCAGGGCAGTGTCCAGCATGGATGGTCCTCGTTCGGGGTGGGGCCTGAGCCGGCCGATGAGACCATGGAGCAGATATTGCAAAATGTCAAGGTGGTGGCGTTCGACAGGCAAGCCCCTGAATGAGTGGGCGAACCAAGCCTAGCGGGCCGGGTTGTGCCTCTCGATGAAGTCCGCCGCCGCGCCCAGGGTTTAAACCGGCGTCTTTTCGCGGGAGAGCCAATGGTCCTCGCCGTTCAGTTGAACGAATTCCACAGGCTTGCCCGCCGCAGTCAGGGTCGCGTTCATGGATGCGCTGTGGACAAAGGGAACGACCGGGTCGTCCTTGCCGTGGATCAGCAGTATCGCTGCCGCCGAGCATGACGGCTCCGACGTCCGAGACTCCCGCCACCGAAACGGCGCAGCGATGGATTCCCCTTTGGAAGGTGACGCCCGCCAGCGCGGCATAACCTCCGTAGCTGGCGCGACGATGCAGACGCCCTTGGGGTCGACGAGACCCTCCTTCGCCAGGGCGCCGACGCCATCGGAAATATCCGTGACCATTTTCCGGCTACACTGCCCGTTGCCGGCGTTCCTGAGGGAAGCGCGATAGCCGCTCGATCCGCGATAGTTGGGCTTGCCCCACCAGCGGTTCACCGGACCATTGTTTTCACCTAGCAATTTTGGATCCGCACGCCGCGATTTTCGGCCAAAAAATAGGCATACTCATTTGCCTGGACAGTGCCGTCGCCAGGCGTCGCACCGTCAGCTAGGCTATTGCTTTGGAGGCGCGATCCTTTGAGCCTTGTCCACCCAATGCTCGGCCACGCGTCCTGCCGCCTTTTGCGCGCCGAGTCCGAAGGCCAGGGCGGCGGCGACCGCCGCGGCGCCCAGGATCAGACCGAACGCCAGAATGACGATCTCGTCGGCGATGCCCATGGAGCGCAGACCCATCGCCGCGGCAAGCGCGATGGTGGCCCATTTGACCAGGGTGGCGGCGAACTTGTCCGCCTCGCCGGCCGAGCGGCCGATGGCGGTGGCCAGCATGTCGGCGATCACGACGCCGACGGCGATGATCGCGGCGCCCAGAATGACCCGCCCGGCCAGGGCCAGGATCTGCGCCAGGATGAGCGCGATGGCGGCGAATTGGAGCAGCCGGGCGGCCTCGATGGCGGAGAACGCCACCACCGCGAAGGTCACCACGCCGCCGATGATCTTCGAGGCGCTTGGAACCTTGGGCGCGGCGCCCAGCGCTTCGGCTCGCGACGCGGCCGGATCGACCTTGGCGGGGGAGGAGAGTTCGCGGACTGATCCCAGCAACTTGTCGATCCCGGTCGCCGGCAAGAGACGCTCCACGACCCCGCCGATCCAGCGGCCGATCAGTAGGCCGATGGCCAGGACGATTCCCGCCGCGATCACGTTGGGGATGGCATTGAGGATCGTCGTCAACACCACGATCGCAGGGGCGGAGATCGCCTCGATCCTGAGCGCCTGGAGGGCGGCGATAGCCACCGGCACGATGATGAGGACGAAAACCAGGGTTCCGATGGCGCTCGCCAGTCCACCGGCCCCCGCCCCGCCGAGACCCAGCCTGGCGAGGTATTTGTCGAGGTCGGCGGCCTCCAGCGCGGCGGTGACGAGCTTGCGGGCAAGGCTCGCCACGATGAAGCCGACGAAGAAGATTAGGCCGGCGCCGACCACATTGGGGATGTAGCTGAGGAAGTTGGTCATCATCGTGTTGAGAGGCGCCGCCACCCCTCCCAGCTGCAATTCATTGAGCGCGGCCACGACGCCGAAGAGGAGAACGAGCCAATAGACGACCGCGCCGATCTTCACGCCGACCGTGCTCTTGGGGTCCGCGCCCTGATTGTGCTTCGCCACCGGCGGCAGGCGATCGATGCCCTTGACGATCAGAGACTTCAACACCCGGCCGACGATCCAGGCGACGACGACAATCAGGATCGCCACGCCGATCCGGGGCGCCCAGGTCTCGGCCATGAGGGTCAAATTGGCGGCATCGTAGGTCATTGTGTTGGCCCTCCAGGGTCAAGCAGACCCACGTTCATTCCAGCTCTCAATAGGCGAGACGGGGTTTGGTTCCGTTGGCCCGCCGCACCAGGCAGGGGGGCTTCCGTTGACAGCTCAGGGGCGCGACGAACGCTCGTCTTCCAGCGGCGCTGACTTTGCAACGAGGAACGCGAAGCTGTTCTTCAACGACAAGCAAGACTTGCCTGTCGCCGCCACGATCTCATAGGGCGGGGTGGCCTCCATTGCACGCGGGTCCCTAACCGTTCCGAGCCACCACCCGAATCAGCGCCGCGAAGGCCGGATGGGGCGCGATCGGCGCGCCGTCGAAGCTCGCGGCGGGTCGCTGCCCGATCAGGCTGTTGGTCAGGAAGACGCCCGAGCCCCGTGCCAGATCGGCGACCGTCGCGCGGACCTCCCGGACGTCCAGCCCGAGCGTCCCGGCCGCCTCGATCACCGCGCGACGGGTGATCCCGTCCAGCACGCCGCAGTCGAGGGCCGGGGTGAGCAGGATCCCGGCGTCGAACCAGAAGAGGTTGGCGGCCGCGGCGCAGGCGACCTCGCCGCGATTGTTGAGCATCACCGCCTCGTCGGCGCCGGCCAGGCGCGCGGCGCGGCGGGCCAGGACGTTGTCGAGATAGGCGAGGGTCTTGAGGCGGGAGGCGGGGGAGCCCTCGTTGCGGCGGATGCCCACGACGGCCAGGCGCACGGGCCCGGCCCGCCGGGGCGAGGGACGCGCGGCGGCGAAGAGGCGCGGCTGGGGTTCATCGGGGCGGTCGAGGCC
>JACDGF010000083.1 GCA_013815405.1 Caulobacteraceae bacterium
GGGCGCCCGGATCGCGGGCGATCTGGCGGGGGCGCTGGAGGGCGCCGACATCCTGTTCAAGGTCCGCGCCCCGGCCGAGGAGGAGATCGCCGCCCTAAAGGCCGGCGCCGTGGTCGTTGGCCTGCTCAATCCCCTCCAGGACAAGGCCCTGGCCGGCGCTCTGGCCCAGCGCGAGGTCACAGCCTTCGCGATGGAGCTCGTGCCCCGCATCACCCGCGCCCAGGCCATGGACGCGCTCTCGAGCCAAGCCAATCTCGCCGGCTACCGGGCGGTCATCGAAGCGGCCGAGGTCTACGGCCGGGCGATGCCGATGATGATGACGGCGGCCGGGACGATCGCGCCGGCCAAGGTTTTCGTCATGGGCGCGGGGGTCGCGGGCCTTCAGGCGATCGCCACGGCGCGGCGCCTGGGGGCGGTGGTCACCGCCACCGACGTGCGCCCCGCGGTTCGCGAACAGGTGGAATCCCTGGGCGCCAAGTTCGTCGCCGTCCAGGACGAGGAATTCAAGGCGGCCGAGACGGCCGGCGGCTACGCCAAGGAGATGAGCGAGGCGTACCGGGCCAAGCAGGCCGCCCTGGTCTCCGATCACATCAGGAAACAGGACATCGTCATCACCACCGCCCTGATCCCCGGCCGGCCGGCGCCCAGGTTGATCAGCGCCGAACAGGTCGCCTCGATGAGGCCAGGATCGGTCATCATCGACCTGGCGGTGGAGCAGGGCGGCAACGTCGCCGGCGCGAAAACCGACGAGATCGTCACGGTCGGCGGCGTGAAGATCGCCGGCATCGCCAATCTGCCGGGCCGGATCGCCGCCGACGCCTCGGCTCTCTACGCCCGCAACCTCGTCGCCTTCGCCGCCCTGCTCGTCGACAAGGAGGGCAAGATCGCTCCCGATCTCGACGACGAAATCCTGAGCGCGGCCCTGATAGCCCA
The DNA here is from genome assembly GCA_013815405.1 of Caulobacteraceae bacterium. Lineage (GTDB taxonomy): Bacteria > Pseudomonadota > Alphaproteobacteria > Caulobacterales > Caulobacteraceae > Acaudatibacter. The sequence goes on from JACDGF010000083.1 coordinate 934, forward strand.
CGACGGCGCGGTCACCCGTCCCGCGCCGGGCGCGGCCTGAAGAAGGAGCCCCTTCATGACCGTCGATCCCACGGTCTATCGCCTGGCCATTTTCGTCCTGGCCGTCTTCGTCGGCTACTACGTGGTGTGGAGCGTCACGCCGGCCCTGCACACGCCCCTGATGGCGGTGACCAACGCCATCTCCTCGGTGATCATCGTCGGCGCCCTGCTGGCGGCCGCCGCCCATGGAGTCGCCGGCGGCGGGGTGTGGGTCTCCAAGGGCGCGGGCGCCCTGGCGGCCGGCCTCGCCTCGGTCAACATCTTCGGCGGCTTCCTGGTCACCCAGCGCATGCTCGGCATGTACCGCAAGAAGGACAAGGGCGCGTGAGGAGCGGAGAGGAGGGAGGATTCCACCCGTGACCGCCGATCTCGCCGCCCTGGCCTATCTGCTGTGCGGGGTGCTTTTCATCCTGGCGCTGCGGGGGCTTTCCAGCCCGGTGACCAGTCGTCGCGGGAACCAGATGGGCATGGCTGGCATGGCTATCGCGGTGGCCGTGACCCTGGCGACCCTGTGGCAAGCCCAGGCCCTCGATGGCGTGACCCTGGGCCTGATCGGCGCCGGCGTGGTGGTCGGCGGGAGCCTCGGGGCGCTGATCGCCCGGCGCGTCGCCATGACCTCCATGCCCCAGCTGGTGGCGGCGTTCCACTCCCTGGTGGGGCTGGCGGCGTGCCTGGTGGCGGTGGCGGCCATCCACGCCCCGTCGGCCTATCACATCGACGAAGCCGGCCGGGTGAGGCTGGAGAGCCTGATCGAGCTTTCCATCGGCCTGGCGATCGGCGCGGTCACCTTCACCGGCTCCCTGATCGCCTTCGCCAAGCTCAACGGCAATATGTCCGGCGCGCCGATCCTGCTGCCCGCCCGTCATCTGATCAACCTCGCCCTGGCCGCCGCGATCGTGACCCTGGTCGTGCTGCTGGTGATGAGCGGCGGGGAGGCGAAATGGGCGTTCTGGACCATCTTCGCCCTGGCCCTCTGCGCCGGCGTCACCCTGATCATCCCCATTGGCGGGGCGGACATGCCGGTGGTGATCTCGATGCTCAACAGCTATTCGGGCTGGGCGGCGGCGGCGCTCGGCTTCACCCTGGCCAACATCACCCTGATCATCACCGGGGCCCTGGTCGGCTCGTCGGGGGCGATCCTTTCCTACATCATGTGCAAGGGGATGAACCGCTCCTTCGTCTCGGTGATCCTGGGCGGCTTCGGCGGCGAGACCTCGGCGGCCGGGGGGGCGGCGGAGACCCGGCCGGTCAAGCAGGGCTCGGCGGACGACGCCGCTTTCATCCTGAAGAACGCCTCCAAGGTGATCATCGTCCCCGGCTACGGCATGGCGGTCGCTCAGGCCCAGCACGCCCTGCGCGAGATGGCCGATCGCCTCAAGGCCGAGGGGGTCGAGGTCAAATACGCCATCCACCCCGTGGCCGGCCGCATGCCGGGCCACATGAACGTGCTGTTGGCCGAGGCCAATGTGCCCTACGACGAGGTGTTCGAGCTGGAAGACATCAACGCTGAATTCGCCACCGCCGACGTGGCGTTCGTGATCGGGGCCAACGACGTCACCAACCCCGCCGCCAAGACCGATCCCAAGAGCCCGATCTTCGGCATGCCGGTCCTGGACGTGGAAAAGGCCCGCACGGTCCTATTCGTCAAACGCGGCATGGGTTCGGGCTACGCCGGGGTCGAAAACGAACTCTTCTTCCGCGACAACACCATGATGCTGTTCGCCGACGCCAAGAAGATGGTCGAGGGGATCGTAAAGGCGCTTTAGGCCCCGTGCGTCCGGTGATCCGTTTCGCCCCTTCGGGCGTAGAGCGGTGGATTGACGATCAGCGCGTGCCCGTGAGCTCCGGGGGGGAACGATCATCTCGCCGGCCTCGCGCCGACCCGAGGGATCCGCCGGACTCCGCCGCGCCTTACCGAGGCTCCCGCGATGCGCTCCCCGAACGACAGCCCGACCTCCTCTTCCGGCGACAACGCCCTCATCCGGAAGCTGGAGAGATTTTCGGCGCTGGCTTGCGGCGACCGGCTCGCCCTGGACGACCTCGCGCGGACCTGCGAATGGGTCCCGCCCGACCGGTCGATCGTGACCGAAGGCGACGCCTCGGGCGCCGTCCTGCCGTTGCTGGAAGGGCTGGCCTACCGGCACAAGGATTTCAGGGACGGCCGGCGGCAGATCATATCCCTGCTCGTCCCGGGAGACATGTGCGGCGGCCACGGACGGCTCTCCCGTCCGACCAACTACGGCGTGCGCACCCTCACCCGCTGCAAGATCGCCCGGATCTCCCGTCAGGGGTTCGTCCACCTCCTCGATAGTCATCCGGCGATCGCCGAAGCGTTGAACGAGGCCGCCCTGGTCGAGGAGGCCGTCCTGCGGACCTGGATCGTCAATCTGGGCCAGCGGCACGCCCACGAGCGGATGGCGCACCTGCTGTGCGAATGGGCGCAGCGGATGGCGGACTGCGGGCGGTTGCTCGCCCATGGCGGGTTCGAACTGCCCTTGACCCAGCAGGGACTGGGCGCCGCCCTCGGCCTGACCAGCGTCCACGTCAATCGGGTGCTGCAACGCCTGCGGGCCGAGAACCTGGTCGCTTTCCAGAACGGAACGGTGCGAATCTTCGACTTCGACCGCCTCCGGGCCGTCGCGGACTTCGACCCGGCCTATCTGTCGGCCCGCGTCCTCAGGGAAGCCTCACCGGCTCTCCCGATGGATTGACCGGCACCACGTCGGCCGTGGAGGGAGTCATCGGCGAGGAATTGGGCGCGGCCCGGAAGGCCTGGCCAAATCCCGTGCCGAAATTGTCCTCGATCGGCGGGTTGGAGGGCGGGGAAAGCGCCGTCCCGTCGGGGGCCTTGGAGCAGGCGAAGAGACTCGCCAGCGCCAGGGCGCCCGCCGCGATGCGCCATCCCCGCCCTGCCGTCACGGCTTGGCCGGTTCCGCGGCGATGGCGGCGCGCGCGGTGAGGGGCGAACCGGGGATCGGGTCGTTCAGATAGGGGAACCCGGGCTGCAGATCGCGAGCGCTGACTGGAGCGCCGTCGGTGTAGGCGACTTGGCCCGTATTGGCGTCGGCCGGCTTGCACAGCCCCAGATCCGTCGGCGTCCCGTTGATCGGTACGGGATAGCATAGGCGGCCCATCAGCACCCTAAGCTCGATGTCGGCGACGTCGTCCCCGGGCCTGCGGCCATTGGGGAAGCCCGCCAGATCGTCGGCGACGACCCCATAGCTCTTCTGGTTCGCCTGCGGCGTCGGGGTGATGGCGGTGTTGAGCCGGGTCATCTCCGAGGGTGTCACCGTCTTTTGCTGATTGAGCGTCTTGATCCCGGTCAGGAAGGTGGCGACCAGGTCGGCCCTTGGGAAATTGGTCGGAGCCAAGGTGGGGAAGCTGGTCCCCAGGGTCGCGTTGACCGGGCCGCGGAACAGGATGTCGAGGATGGCCGGGAAGGTCGGGTTGGTGACGAAGTCGGCCAAGGGCGCATCGCCGGTGGGTGGCGTGGCGTTGAACAGATCCTTGAACGGCAGCCCGATGACCAGTTCGTTCACCAGCGGCATGCCCAGCCGGGAGACCTGTACGTAGGCCCCGCTCTCGACATAGGGCTGACGGTAGGTCGGATTGGGGCTGAGCAGCTTGGCCTGCGACAGGCTCGCGGTCTGCCAGCCTCCGATCACCCCGTTGCCCGCCCTGGTCAGGCAGGCAATCGGCACCTCGAGTTCGAGCGAGGTGACGTTCTTCTTGCCGATCAGGTCGTCGTGCGTCCGGCTCTGGGTGATGCCGCCCGGGAAACCTCCGCCGTCGCCCGCGAAGGGCGCGCTGTCGCCCTCGATCGGGATGTAGTTCACCAGATCGAACGATTCGCCCGCGTTGATGGCGAACGCTTCTTCCCTTTGGCCGACGAACATCCGGGCGGTGGGGGCGCAGCCGGGAATCCTGACGTCGTAGACGAAGGCGCCGACGTACTTATGGTAGTCCGGCAGGGTCTTGAACCCGATGTTGTCAATGGGCTTTTTGAACTGCGTCTCACCCGTCGCCGCATTGGTGACATTCTGGGTCGTCGCCGAAGAGCCCGAGCCCCGGATCACCTGGACGCTGTAGTTTTCGAACTCGCCTTGATTGAGCGAGCCGGGAATGACGATCGTGCCGTCGTGCCGCATGGCGATGGAAAGCGTCTTGCCGCCGACGGTCAGGGTCTGGCCCACGCCGTCGCGCAGGAAGTGATCGAATTTGAACTGGAAGCTGATGTCCTCCTTCGCGTCGCCGTCGTTGTCGACGTGGATGGTGTAGTGGGCGTTGGGGTCCATCGTGAAGTAGTTGGGGCCGCCGAACGGATCCTGGAACGGCTGGTAATTGGCGATGAAGGTCACATAGCCGGGGCGGCCGACTTCATAGCTGCGGAACATGTAGAAGTCGGTGGAGTCGACCTTCGGCATCTCGGTGATGGCCGGCGCCTCCCGGTGGCTGGACGCCCACGCCGACGGAGCGCTGATGGCGAGCACGGCCGCCAGGGCGGAGCCGAGCCCGAGCCGATAGTCTTTCATAGCAATAACCTCCCAGTTTGGTTGCCCTTGGGCATGATGACGTTCTACGGAATCGCGGGGAAATCGGCCAGCGGAAAAACAACAAACCGCCGCAATACTAACTTTTGTTGGTCATGTTTTTTGCCAACGCCTCACGGTCTGTTTAGTTCCGGGCCCTGGGCGATCAGATCGGCGACGCGCCAGGGGCCCGATCCCACCACCAGCACAGTGGCTCCGGCGGGCCCTTCGACGGTGACCAGGATAGGGCCGCTGTTGAACCGTTCCCTGCAGTCGGGCGGCGCCGTCGCCAGGCCCTGGACGATCGCTTCGCGGATCGGCTCGAGCGCGGCTTCCCCGCCCAGGGCGTTCACCGCCACCCATCGGCCGTCCCAGAACATGATCGCATTGGCCACCGACCGGGAGTCCCGCGGGATCAGCGCCAGGGCGCCTTGAATACGGGCGTCGGCCTGCAAAGCGAGCTGAAGGGTTTGGGCCAGCTGGCACGGATCGGAGGGGACGGGGGGGCCGGCGAGCGCCGACACGGTGGCCGGCGCCGTCGGGTCGGTGAGCGGCTCGGGCTCGATGTCGCTTCTGGGCGCGGGAAGCCCCAGATCTTCTGGATGCTCGATGAGCTTGGGCGCCGAGGGGTCGGCTTCGGCCGTGGGCGCCGGCGGCGGAACATCGACTTTTTCGATTCTGACCAGCGGCGAGGGCGGCGAAGGCGGCGCCGCCAGCTCGATGTACGACAGGGTCGGGCCGCCGCCCCCTTGCTCGATCGGCGGGACCTTGGGCGGAAGCGAAATCCACAGGGCCGCCAGGAGGGCGAGGTGCGCCAGGATCGCGGGGGTCGCCGCCAGCAGGCGCCGGCGCCAGGAGAGGGCCTCGCGAAAGGGCCGCCGGATCGGCATCGGCCGCGCGCCTCGTCACTCGGCCATCGAGGCGGGCGCGTAGGCGATGTCGGAGACGATCCTCTTGCCGTCGCGTCGGGAGAGCTGCACCGCCACGTCCACCACCCCGCCGACATAGTCCACGATCTCCGATCGGCGCAGGTTCGCCCCGGCCTGGAGGATCATCAGGGCGATCTGATCCACCGCCGCGCGGGGGCTGTCGGCGTGCACCGTGGTGATCGATCCGGGGTGGCCGGAATTGACAGCTCGCAGGAAGCTGTAGGCCTCCGGCCCGCGCAGTTCGCCCAGAATGATCCGGTCGGGCCGCATGCGCAGGGCGGCCTGCAGCAGATCCTCGGCGTTGACCCGCGCCTCGCCGAGCACGCCGCGGGCCGCCACCAGTCCGACGGCGTTGGGATGGCCCAGCCGGACCTCTGGGGTGTCCTCGATGACGATCAGGCGTTCCTGGCCGGGAATCTCCTTGACCAGGGCGTTGAGGAAGGTGGTCTTGCCGGTCGAGGTGCCGCCCGAGACGATGATGTTCTTGCGCCCCCGCACCGCGCTTCCCAGAAACCCCGCTATGTCGCCCCGGGCGAGGCTCGCGCGCAGATCCGCGTCCAGCGCCGAGCGGTCATGCAGGCCCACCCCGCGGGCCTCGTCGAAGGCGCCGGCGGCGGCGTAGTCGCCAAGGTCGAGGTCGGCGACCACGTGCTTGCGGATGGCGATGGCCATGGGGCCGCGGGTGGCCGGCGGCGCCACGATCTGGACCCGGGCGCCGTCGGGCAGGGTCGCGGCCAGCAGCGGATGCTCGCGATTGACCCCCTGGTGGGCCGCGGCCGCGATCTGCCCCGCCAGTCGCCAAAGAGCGGTGTCGGTAAGCTCGGGCGCGAGGTGGCGCTCCATCACGCCCCCCAGGGTCTCCACCCAGACCTCGCCCGGGGCGTTGATCAGGATGTCGGTGACGTCGCCGCGCGCCAGCCACGCGGCCAGGGGGCGCAGATAGGCCTCGAGGTAGACCCCGCCTCGCTCGGCGGCCAGGGCGCTCATTTGGGCAGATCCTGGACGGTGGAGAAGTCCAGATCCTTGGCCACGAAGATGCTGATCGGCGCCCCCTGAAGGACGGTGATGGTGGGGGGATACGTCGGCGCGGTCGGGGTCGTCGATCCTCCCGCCACCGGCGCCACGGGCGCGGCCGAGGAGGCGACGCCGGTGGCCGTGCCGCCGATGACGATCTGGGTGGTCGGCTGGGCGGCCAGGTTCGAGACCTCGGCGTTGATCACCGACAGCAGGATCGAGGTGGCGAACTGGCGGAAGAAGTGGGTGTGCAGCTTGCCTTCCTGGCCCGCCCGGCCCAGCGGGTCGCCGCCGGGCGAGCCGATCTGCACCGACGCGCCGTCGGGCCGAAGGACCCGGGTCCAGATCACGAAGATCCGCGAGGCGCCTTGCGACAGGCCGCTGCGATACTGGCCCACCAACCGGCTGCCGCGGGGGATGAGGACATCCGCCGCGTCGAAGCCGCGTACGTCGCGGCTGACGACGGCGCGGACGAACCCCGGCAGGTCGGAGTTCATCGCCGTCTCCAGCACCGCCGGGATCATGGTGCCTTGCGGGACCACCGAGCGGGGGTTGCGCAGACTGGTCGCCGC